>NZ_BATC01000030.1 GCF_000466985.1 Brevundimonas abyssalis TAR-001 | reverse complement strand
CGCCCCTGAGCACGACGCCCTCAAGCAGCGAGCGCCCGCGGCGCGAGCGACAGGACGCCAAGCATAATGGCCCGTGAGTCCGAGTTTCTTTCCCTGTCTGACGCGGCCTTTCGTTCGATCATCGGTCCGGGCAGCCGTCACGTCGCCCTGATCGAGGACGCCTTTAAGGTGCTGGTGGAATCGCCCGGGGGCGGGGTGTCCATCAACGGATCGGCCAAGGACCGGGCGGCGGCGAAGCGGGTCGTCGAGACCTTGGCCAAGCGCGCTGATCTGGGCGCCGAGATCACCGAGGCGGACGTGCGCACGGCCTTGGGCGCCCAGCGCTCCGGCGGCAAGACGCCGGAGGGCGTGGCCCTGCCGGTGGGCCGTCGCGGCGCCATCGCCCCCAAGACCCCGGCCCAGGCCCGCTATCTGGAGGCCCTCGCCAAGTGCGAACTGACCTTCGGCGTCGGCCCCGCGGGCACGGGCAAGACCTTTCTGGCGGCCGCCTATGGCGCGTCGCTGCTGCGGCGGGGCCAGGTGGACCGTCTGGTCATCACCCGTCCTGCGGTGGAGGCGGGCGAGAAGCTGGGCTTCCTGCCCGGCGACCTGAACGAGAAGGTGGACCCCTATCTGGCGCCCATATGGGAGGCCCTGAACGAGATCCTGGGCGCCGACGACGTGCGCCGCCGACGGGACAAGGGTGAGATCGAGGCCGCGCCCATCGCTTTCATGCGGGGACGGACCCTGTCCCACGCCTTCATCATCGCCGATGAGGCCCAGAACCTGACCCGTCTCCAGATGAAGATGGTGCTGACCCGTCTGGGCGAAGGCGCGCGCATGGTGGTGACCGGTGACCCCAGCCAGGTCGATCTGGTCAACACCCGGGACTCCGGCCTGCCCCACGCCCTGCGCATTCTCGAGAACGTGAAGGGCGTCGGCGTGCTGCGCTTCGAGGCCGCGGACGTGGTGCGCCACGCCATGGTCGAGCGGATCGTGCGGGCCTATGACGCCGACGCAGCGGCCGCGCGCGGCGGTGACGCGACCGCGCCATGATCGACATCGAGGTCGAGGACGACGCCTGGTCCGGGAGTGTTCCGGATGTGCAGGGCGTCGTTTCCCGGGCGGCCGAACAGGCCGCGCCGCCGGGCGACGTGGTGATCCTGCTGACGGA
Source organism: Brevundimonas abyssalis TAR-001 (assembly GCF_000466985.1). Lineage (GTDB taxonomy): Bacteria > Pseudomonadota > Alphaproteobacteria > Caulobacterales > Caulobacteraceae > Brevundimonas > Brevundimonas abyssalis. Next base: position 30,119 of record NZ_BATC01000030.1, on the reverse strand, counting down.
CGACGAAACCGTGCGCGAGCTGAACGCCCGCTTTCGCGGCAAGGACCGCCCCACCAACGTGCTGTCGTTTCCCGCCCCCGAAAACGCCCGGCCCCATCTGGGCGACATCGTCCTGGCCCATGGGGTGTGCGCGGCCGAGGCCCGGGATCAGGGCAAGCCCTTCGCCGACCACCTGAGCCATCTGGTCATCCACGGGCTTCTGCATCTGACCGGGCATGACCATGAAGCGGATGACGAGGCCGAGGCGATGGAGGCGCAGGAGCGCACGCTTCTTGCGGCGCTGGGGATCCCTGATCCGTACCTGTCTCGAAATGACACCTGAAACCGAACCCGCTGATCTTAACCACGCCGAGCCTGACGCGGCGCCGGAGACGGCTGAAGCCGCCCCGCGCTCACGGGGAGGCGCCGTCTGGCTCCGTGTGGGCGCGGCCCTGACGGCGCTGATTCTGGGCGCGGCAGCCGCGGCGTCGCATCCGCCGTTCGGCTTCCTGATTGGAATCCTCGCCTATCCGGCCCTGATGTTGCTGGCCGAGCGGACGCGCACCACGCGCGGCGCCTTCGGTCTCGGCTGGCTGGCGGGGTTCGCCTATTTCTTCATCAGCTGCTGGTGGGTGGCCGAGGCCTTTCTGGTCAATGCCGAGGCCCACGCCTGGATGGCGCCCTTCGCCGCCTCGCTGCTGCCGGCGGGTCTGGCCCTGTTCTGGGGCGCGGCGGTGGCGATCTATCGCCGGTTCCATGTGGCGGGCCACCCGCTCCGGCCGCTGCTGTTCGCGGTGGTGTTCTGCGCCTTCGAATGGCTGCGCGGCACGGTTCTGACCGGCTTCCCCTGGAACCCGGCGGGCGCCGCCTGGGGCGCGGGATCGGCGGCCTCGCAGTTCGCGGCGGTGGCGGGCGTCTATGGTCTCGGCCTTGTCACCGTGGCTGGGACGTCCTTGATCGGCCCGCTGTTCGCGCCGGGACGCCTGAAAACGCGGATCGGCGCGGCGGTGCTGGGGGTGCTGATGATCGCCGTCATGGTCATCGGCGGGGCCTACCGGCTCAGCGTGGCCCGGCCCGAAGCCTCGGACACCACCGTACGCATCGTCCAGGCCGACGTGGAGCAGCAAGCCAAGTGGGACGCGGCCAATTTCGAGGCCATCGTCCAGCGGTATGTGAATCTGACGGCCCGGCCCGGGGCGCAGGTGCCGGACGTGATCGTCTGGCCCGAGGGCGCCTTGCCGGTGACCGCGAATGAGGCCTTCACCGAAGGTTCGCCCGTGGCCGCCGCCATGGCGCGCGCGGTTCAGCCGGGCCAGACCCTGCTGGCGGGTTTCAGCCGCGCGGAGCCGACTCCCGGGGGGGAGTGGCGCTATTTCAACAGCCTCTACGCCCTGTCCGACGCGGGCGAGGCGGGGCTGAGGGTCGAGGCGGTCTATGACAAGCACCGGCTGGTGCCCTTCGGCGAATATCTGCCGCTGGGCGACATCATGAGCCGCACGGGCCTGCGCAGCCTGGTGCATGTGCCCGCCGATTTCAGCGCCGGCCCGACCCCGGCGCCGCTGGCCCTGCCCGGCCTGCCCGATGTGCAGCCGCTGATCTGTTACGAAAGCCTCTATCCCGGCTTCACCCCGGGCGGCGAGACGCGGCCGGCCTGGATCGCCAATGTGTCGAACGACGCCTGGTTCGGACGCACCTCCGGGCCTGTCCAGCACCTGAACCTGGCCAGCTTCCGGGCTATCGAGACCGGACTGCCCATGGTGCGGGCGACGCCGACCGGAATCTCGGCCCTGATCGACCCCTGGGGCCGTGTCGTGCCGGGCAAGCGTCTGGAGCCGGGCGAGAGCGGGGTCATCGACGCGCGCCTGCCCCGGCCGCTGGGGCGGACTCCTTACGCCATAGGGGGCAATCTGATCTTTTTGGGTATGATGATGGCGGCTCTGGCCGGGGGACTCTGGCCTTTCCGCTCCCGGATTTCCCGCGCCAGGAGTCTCTCCGGGAATTAAGATGACTTCTTAGATTTTGAGGCTCATTCAGGCTAAAATCCTGCTCAGAATGCACGGAAGGTGGCGTGACATGGCGCGAGGCAAGGGCGACGAAGGGCCCCATCTGGTGGACCGCCACGTGGGGCGGCGGGTCGAGACGCGGCGCAAGGCGCTGGGCTACAGCCAGAGCCAGCTGGGCGCGGCGCTGGGCCTGACGTTCCAGCAGATCCAGAAATACGAGAAGGGCGCCAACCGCATCTCGGCCTCCAAGCTCTGGGAGATCGCCCAGTTCTTCAAGGTGGAGATCGGCTACTTCTTCGACGGCCTGACCGCCGCCGCGCCGGGGGTGGCCGCGAGCGACACCGTGTCCCTGGACCACGATTATCCCGTGACCCGCCAGAGTCAGGAGATCGCCCGCTTGGCGCCCCGGCTCAGCCTCAGCCAGCAAAAGGCGGCGCTGGCCATGGTTCGTGAACTGGCCGGTGAGCAAAAGGCCGACGCCCAGGACTGAGCGGAATCAACCTGAGCCCGCCGCGCGCGCCTTCTGCTGATCCCAGTAGGCGGGGCCGTCATCCGGCTTGAACATGGTGCGCGGCGTTCCGTCCGAAGTGGCCACCAGGAAGGTGTTGGTCGCGGCGTGATAATAGAGCGTGTCGCCGTTGCCTCGCCGTACGGTCTCGGTCCCGGCGGGTGGGGCGGTGATGAAGGCGTGGGCCTTCTCCACATAATCTTCGGCGGACGCGGCGCTGAAGGCCGCGCCGTTGCGTTCGAACAGCCGCTGGATGTTCTGCTCGGCGGTGTTGCGGCTGTTTGACGTCCAGCGCGCCGGCTCGCCTGAACGCTCGGCCCTGGCGGGTTCAGCCACGACGGCGACGGGCTGAACCGTCGCCTCGGTCGCGGCCTGCTCCGACCGGTCGCGCGTCTCGACCGCGCTGGGCCCGTTGTCGCACGCCGCCAAAGTGACAGCCGCCAGGGCGACGCCGCCCGCCATCCACAGATTGCGCAAGGTCATGAAACCCTCCCTCGAAAACCCGCAGAACGACGTTAGGCACAAAGTTAATGTTCATGCAATGTTCTTGTTCGGTCCTGCTGCGCCCCTCGACGGCGGCGGCGGCGCCCGGTAAGGCGAAGGCATGACCCGGACAGCCCCGAAAATCCTGCTGATCGTCGGCGGCGGCATCGCCGCCTACAAGGCGCTGGAGCTGGTGCGCCTGATGAAGAAGGCGGGCATGACCGTGCGCGCCGTGCTGACGAAGGCGGGCGCCGAGTTCGTCACGCCCCTGTCGCTGGCCTCCCTGACAGGCCACCCGGTGCATCAGGCCCTGTTCTCGCCCGAGGACGAGACCGCCATGGGCCATATCGAGCTGTCCCGCTGGGCCGACCTGATCGTGGTGGCGCCCGCAACCGCCGGTCTGATGGCCAAGGCGGCGAACGGTCTGGCGGACGACCTGGCCTCCACCGCCCTGCTGGCCACCGACAAGCGGGTTCTGCTGGCCCCGGCCATGAATGTGCGCATGTGGGAGCATCCGGCGGTGAAGGCCAATCTGGCGCGCCTGACCGGCTTCGACGGTCTGCACGGCATGGCGGTTGTCGGCCCCGACGACGGCGAGATGGCCTGCGGCGAGTACGGGCCGGGCCGCATGGCCGAGCCCGCCGCGATCCTCGAGGCGGTGCAGGGGCTGCTGGCCGGCGCCGCCGGACGCCCCCTGAAGGGCAAGCGGGCCCTGGTGACCGCAGGCCCGACCTTCGAGCCCATCGACCCGGTGCGTGGCCTGACCAATCGCTCCAGCGGCAAACAGGGCTACGCCATCGCCGCCGCCCTGGCCGATCTGGGCGCCGAGGTGACGCTGGTGTCGGGCCCCACGGCCCTGAGCGCGCCTCCGGGCGTGACGCGCGTGGATGTGGAGACGGCGGCCGAGATGCACGCGGCCTCCATGTCGACCCTGCCCGTGGACGTGGCGGTCATGACGGCGGCGGTGGCCGACTGGCGCGTGGACGACGTGGCCTCCGGCAAGATCAAGAAGGCGCCGGGCGGGCCGCCCATGCTGAGCCTGATCGAGAACCCGGACATTCTGGCGTCGGTCTCCTCGGCCAAGAGCAAGCGCCCCCGGTTGGTGATCGGCTTCGCCGCCGAGACCAGCGATCTGGAGGCCCAGGCGCGGGCCAAGCTGTCGCGCAAGGGCTGCGACTGGATCGTGGGCAATGACGTGTCCGACGAGGTGTTCGGCTCGGACGGCAACGCCGTGACCCTGATCACCAGGGGCGGCGCCAAAGCCTGGCCGCGCCAGTCCAAGGCCGCCGTGGCCCGTGCGCTGGCCGCCCGTATCGCCGAAACCCTGACAGATTGACGGACCGAGAATGACCGAGACCGTGACCGCCCGAATCCTGCGCCTGCCCCACGCCGAGGACCTGCTGCTGCCCGCCTATGAGACCGAGGGTTCTGCGGGCATGGACCTGCGGGCGGCCGTGCCGGAGGACCAGCCCATGACCCTGGCGCCGGGCGCGCGGGCGCTGGTCCCCACGGGGCTGAAGATCGCGCTGGAGCCGGGCTTCGAGGCGCAGGTGCGGCCCCGCTCGGGTCTGGCGCTGAAGCACGGGATCACCTGTCTGAACAGCCCCGGCACCATCGACAGCGACTATCGCGGCGAGGTGGGGGTGATCCTGGCCAATCTGGGGTCCGAGCCCTTCGTGATCCGGCGGGGCGAGCGTATCGCCCAGATGGTCATCGCCCGCCACGAACGGGTGCAGTGGTCCGAGGTGAAGAGTCTCGACGACACCGCGCGTGGCGAAGGCGGCTTCGGCTCCACCGGGCGATAGCTCAGTCCGGGACGTTCGCGTCCAGTTCGTCCAGCCAGACACGCGCCGTGGCGTCCGACGGCGCCCGCCAGTCCCCGCGAGGCGACAGCGAACCGCCGGTGACCACCTTGGGCCCGTTGGGCAGGGCCGAGCGCTTGAACTGGCTGGTCTGGAAGAAGCGGATCAGGAATTTGCGCAGCCACGACTTGATGGTCGCCAGGTCGTACTCGACCTTGTCCGCCTCGGGCAGATTGGCGGGCCAGGCGCCGTGGGTGCGGTCGCCCCACGCCTGATGGGCCAGATAGGCCACCTTGGACGGCTTCAGGCCGAAGCGGGTGATGTAGAACAGGAAGAAGTCGTTCAGGGCATAGGGTCCCACCGTGGCCTGGGTGGACTGGATCGCGCCGCTCTCGTCGGCGGGCACCAGTTCGGGCGAAATCTCGGTGCCCAGGATGGCGTGCAGGGTGGGGGCCGCCTCGGGCCCGACGATCGCCTTGTCGGCCACCCAGCGGATCAGGTGCTGGATCAGGGTTTTCGCCACCCCGCCGTTGACGTTGTAGTGGCTCATGTGGTCGCCCACGCCATAGGTGGCCCAGCCCAGCGCCAGCTCCGACAGGTCGCCGGTGCCCAGCACGAAGGCGCCGTGGTGGTTGGCGAGGCGAAACAGATAGTCGGTGCGCAGGCCCGCCTGAACGTTCTCGAAGGTGATGTCGTGGACCGGCTGACCCTGTGAATAGGGATGGCCGATGTCCTTCAGCATCTGTTCGGCCGCCGGGCGGATGTCGATCTCCTCGCCCGTAACCCCCAGTGCTTTCATCAGGTCCCAGGCGTTGGATTTGGTGCCCTCGGACGTGGCGAAGCCCGGCAGGGTGAAGGCCAGGATGTTCTTGCGCGGCAGGTCCAGCCGGTCGAACGCCCGGCAGGCCACCAGCAGCGCCTGGGTCGAATCCAGACCGCCGGAGACGCCGATGACGATCCGCTCGCCGTTCGTCGCCTTCATGCGCCGCATCAGGCCCTGCACCTGGATGTTGAACGCCTCGTAGCAGTCCTGATCCAGCCGCGCCGGATCGTCCGGCACGAACGGGAAGCGGTCCAGCGGGCGGATCAGGTCGGCGGCGTCTCCCGCGTCCCGGGCCTCGAACAGAACCCGGTCGAAGCCCACGTCCGATTCCTCGCGCCGCGCGCAGTCCGCGAAGGTGCCCGTGCGCAGGCGCTCCAGACCGATGCGCTCCACGTCCACATCGGCGATGATCAGGTGGCTTGCCATGGCGAACCGCTCGCCCGAGGCCAGGCAGGCGCCCATCTCGTGGATCGAGGCTTGGCCGTCCCACGCTAGATCGGTGGTGCTTTCGCCCCATCCGGCCGCGGCGAACACATAGGCGGCCATCGCGCGTGCCGACTGGCTGGCGCACAGCAGCGCCCGCTCGTCGGCCTTGCCGATCACCACATTGGAGGCGGAGAGATTGGTCAGGATGCGCGCCCCGCCCAGGGCCTGGCGGGTGGAGGGCGGCAGCGGGGACCAGTAGTCCTCGCAAATCTCCACGCCGAATACGAAGCCCGGCCTGTTTCCGGCGTGGAACAGCAGCCGCGTGCCGAAGCCGACCACGTCGCCGCCGACGCGAACCCCGGCGCCGTCGTGAAGCTCGTCGGCGGCCGGCGAGAACCAGCGCTTCTCGTAATACTCCCGGTAGTTGGGCAGATAGGTCTTGGGCACGACGCCGCGAATGCAGCCGTTCGCCATAACCACGGCGCAGTTGTACAGCCGCTCGTCGTGGCGGACGGGGGCGCCGGCGATCACCGCCACCCCTGCATCCTTCGTCGCCTCGGCCAGACGGCCCAGCTGGCGGTCCGCCTCATCCAGCAGCGCGTCCTGCATCAGCAGATCGTCGATGGCGTAGCCGGTCAGGCTCAGCTCCGGGAACACCAGCAGGTCGACGCCCTGTTCGCCCGCCTCGGCGATCAGGGCGATGTGCTCGTCCGCATTGGCGACCGGGTCGGCGGTGTGGACCACCGGGGTGGCGGCGGCCACGCGCACGAAGCCGTGGGCGGCGGGGGTGAAGAAGGGGTGCTGTCGGGCCAAATCCGGTGTCCTGATCCCTGTTCCGGGGTTCATGTAACCCCTCAAGCCTTCCCGCGCCATGAATCCGGCTGAACGATTGCGGGTGACGGGGCCGGGCCTTTCCCGCTAGACGGAGCCCATGAACGACACGCCGAAAAAGGGCTGGTTCCAGCGGCTCAGCCAGGGACTGTCCCGATCCTCCAAACAGATGACCGAGCAGGTCGTCTCCTCCTTCGTCAAGGAGCCGCTCGACGAAGCGGCGCTGGAGCGCCTGGAGGAGCACCTGATCGAGAGCGATCTGGGCCCGGCCGCCGCCGCCCGGATCACCGAGCGCTTCCGCGCGCTGCGCTTCGGCAAGACCTCCGACGAGCGCGAGATCAAGGAAGCCCTGGCCGAGGCGGTGACCGCCGAACTGGCGCCGCGCCAGGCCGTGTTCGATCCCCTGTCCGGACCGAAGCCCTATGTGGTGCTGTTCGTGGGCGTCAACGGCTCGGGCAAGACCACCACCCTGGGCAAGATCGCCGCCGACCTGACGGGCAGGGGCGCCAGGGTCATGGTGGTGGCGGGCGACACCTTCCGCGCCGCCGCCCGGGATCAGCTGCGCATCTGGTCCGAACGGGCCGGCGCAGATTTCGAGAGCCGCCGCGACGGCGCCGACCCGGCCGGCCTGGCCTTCGACGCCTTCACCCGCGCCAGAAACGAGGGCCATGACGTGGTCCTGATCGACACCGCCGGCCGCCTGCAGAACAAGCAGGCCCTGATGGACGAACTGCTGAAGATCGTTCGGGTGCTGAAGAAGATCGATCCGGACGCCCCGCACGAAACCCTGCTGGTGCTGGACGCCACGGTGGGGCGCAACGCCTTGGCCCAGGAGCAGATCTTCGGCCGCACGGCCTATGTGTCCGGCATCGTCATGACCAAACTGGACGGCACGGCCCGCGGCGGGGTTCTGGTGCCGGTGGCCCAGGCCTCCGACGCCCCCATCAAGCTGATCGGGGTGGGCGAGGGCATCGAGGATCTGCAGCCGTTCGACGCGCGGGCGTTCTCCCGCCTTCTGGTGGGACTTGAGGACTGATGACGACCGAGCAACCGGCAACGGCAAAGAAGCGCCCCCAATGGATCCGCCAGGCGGTGGATTTCGGGGCCCTGGTCGCCTTCATCGGCGCCTACTTCATCACCCGCGACCTGATCAAGGCCACCTGGGTGCTGGTCATCGCCTCGGCCATCGCCCTGGCGGTCGGCTATGTGGTGGAGCGTCGTTTCGCGCCCCTGCCGCTGATCACCGGCCTGTTCGCCCTGGTGTTCGGGGTGCTGACCATCTTCTTCGACGACGACCTGTTCATCAAGCTGAAGCTGACCATCCAGAATGTGATCCTGGGCGGCATCCTGCTGGGCTCGCTGCCGCTGAAGAAATACCCGTTCAAATATCTCCTGGGCGACGCCATCAAGGTGACAGACCACGGCTGGCGCATCCTGACCTTCCGCTATGGCGCCTATTTCCTGGTGGTGGCGGCGGCCAATGAGGTGTTCCGCAGCGAGGCCGCCGTTCTGGCCATCTGGGACGCTTTCGGTTGGGCCACGCCGGATCCCGACGCGGTCTGGACCAGCTTCCGGGGCATTCTGTGGATCGCCGCCTCGATTTTCGGCCTGTCGCAGATTCCGGTGATCCTGAAGCACATGATCAAGGACGAGCAGCCGGGCCCGGTCAGCCCCGATACAGGCCTGTAGGCTGTGCAAGCCTTCACGGAGCTGTCGCCAAACCGAAACACGGCGCTGCTAACCCTGCCATGAACCGTGCCTTGCACGGATTATCGGTAAGCGGGGTCCCGGCATGGTCAAGGATGGAAAGAAGGCGCGCTCCGGGCCTCTGGACGCATCGCCCAGCCACCTGATGCACCGGGCGCTGCAGCTGGCGCTGGACATCTACGCCGAGGAAGTGGGCGCCGACGGCCCCACCCAGCGTCAGTTCGCGGTGCTGGAGATCGCCTCGCGGAACGAGGGCCTGACCCAGACTGATCTGGTCCGCGCCACCGGCATCGACCGCTCCACCCTGGCGGATCTGGTCGCCCGCATGACGGCCAAGGGCCTGCTGAACCGCGAACGCTCGGTGCTGGACGGCCGCGCCAAGGCCGTCAGCCTGTCGGACGAAGGCCGCGCCCTGCTCGAGAGCGCCCGCGCAAAGGTCGAGGCCGCCGACCGTCGCATCCTGGCGCTGATGCCCAAGGCCAGGCGCGACAGCTTCATGAAGCTGCTGGCCGACCTGGCCGCCGTGGCCGACGCGGGGCCGGACGAAGCCAAGGCCGCCAGACGCGCCGAAAAGCTGGCCCGGAAGGCGGAAAAGGAAGCCCGCAAGGCCGCCGAGAAGGTCCAGAAGACCAAGACGCGCCGCAAGGCGGGTGGTCCCGGCCTGGACGTCCGCGCCGCCTGATCCGTCAGCGGACCTTTCGAGACCGCTCCAGCACCGGCCGCTGCCCCTCGGCGTTCAGGGCGCCGGAAGGCGCGATCCCCGTGTTCGGCGTCGGGTTCAGGCCTTCATCCGCATTGCGGTAGGCGGGGCCGGACCACTGGTTGGCCGTCTTGCGTTTCAGCGCCCTTTTCAGGTTCGCCGTGGCCGCCTTGCCGCGATCGCCCGCCCGGCGGCGGTCCAGCTCGCGGTTCACCCGCTTCATGCCCGCGGACAGCAGGGCTTTCTTCCGATCCGACCCCGTCTCGCCCTCGGTGGGCTTGCCGCCCCGGCTGGCGCTGCGCCGCTGGTCCCGGGCAATATCGCGGGCGCGGTTGCGCCGCTCGCGCAGCCGCTTGGCCAGGTCCCTCAGCTCGTCCTGCTTCATCTCGCGCAGGGCCGGCTGGCGGGCGCGCTCGCACAGTTCGCGTTCGTCCTTGTCGAGATAGCGTTCGTCAGCCTTGCGGGACTGGGCCATGGGGCGTCTCCATTCCTGTTTCTGTTCGGGAATGAAGCGTGTGAACGGCCCGGGTCGTTCCCGAAAACCGGATCAGACGGTGATGTCGAGGAACGAGCCGGGACGGCGCGGCATGTCGGCCTGATCCGCCGCGCGCGCCGCCGGCGCGGCCCGCGGCGCTTCGGCCTTGGGCGCCGGTTGGGCCTGCTGCGCTTCCTGCGCCGATTTCACCCCGGCCAGGGCCTGCTGAAAGAACGCCGCCTGGGCCACCCGCGCGGTCGTGGTGGCCACCGGATGGGTGGCGGCGTGACGCGGAGTGGGCAGGTCGGGGCGAATCGGGCTCATGCCCCGATGGTTAACAGGGCGTCTGGAAAAAGGGTTAACGCGACCAGCGCTCGGGGGCGAGACCTTCGGTCAACCGGTCCAGCTCGGCCTGATTCACGATGGGGCCGGAGTGTTTGGCGGTGATGACGCCCCACGGATCGACCGCGAAGGTCTCGGGCACGCCCGAGGATCCCATCTCCAGGCCCAGCCGCCCGTCGGCGTCCACCAGCACCACGGCGAAGGGATCGCCCAGCTCCTCGAGGAAAGCGGCGGTGGCGGCGGGATCGTCCTTGTAGGCCACGCCGATGACTCGCACGCCCTGTTCGCGCAGCGCCATCAGCTGCGGGTGTTCGATGCGGCATGGCGCGCACCAGGAGGCGAAGATGTTGACCACCGTCGGCTGGCCGGCGGCGGCGGTGACCAGGTCGGCCTGGCCCGGCCCAGCCGTTCCATTGGTCAGAACCGGCAGGGTCAGGGCGGGCACGGCCTGACCCACCATGGCGTCAGGCTGATAGGCCGGGTCCCGGCGCAGGGACCAGCCCACGAACAGCACCGCCAGGGCGACCAGCACGATCAGCGGGACGACGGCCAGCCAGCGCTTCATTTGCCCCCCTCCAGCCGATCCAGCTCGCGCTTCCAGCGGCGGGCTGCCATGACGCTCCGCACCACGAGGGCCGCCAGGGCCAAGGCGCTGATGCCCCAGGCGGGCCAGACGAAGGCGGCGTAGGCGCCCATGTCGAGGTCGAGCATCCTTAAGCCTCCTGGGCTGCGCGGGCGCGCATAGTGAGGACACGACGGCGACGCACCTCGGTGCGGATGTCGGTCAACCACAGCGCCGTGAAAAGCATCATATAGGCCAGCCCCATCACCAGCAGCGGCGTCAGGTGGGCTGCAGTCATGGAGGGCCCCTCGGCCCGCAGCAGGGACGCGGGTTGGTGCAGGGTGTTCCACCAGTCCACCGAGAATTTCACGATCGGCAGGTTCACCAGCCCCACCAGCCCCAGCACGGCGGCGGCGCGGGCGGCCTTGGCCTCGTCATCGATGGCGGCGCGCAGGGCCATGTAGGCCACATAGAACAGGAACAGCACCACCACCGAGGTCAGGCGCGCGTCCCACACCCACCAGGCCCCCCACATGGGCTTGCCCCACAGGGAGCCGGTGGCCAGCGCCAGGGCGGTGAACACCGCCCCGGGCAGAGCGGCGGCGCGGGCGGCGGCGTCGGCCAGCGGATGGCGGAACACCAGGGCGAAGAAGGACGACACCCCCAGCGCCACATAGGCGGCCAGGCCCAGCCAGGCGGCCGGCACATGCACGAACATGATCCGCACGGTGTCCAGCTGCTGATAGTCCTCCGGCGCGGTGAAGCTCAGCCATGTTCCGGCGAGCAGCAGCCCCACGGCCGCCGCCCAGACCACGGGCATGAGGGGCCGGGTGAACCGCATGAAGCGATCAGGATTGGCGAGGCCGAAGACCATGGTCAGGGCGCATACGCGCGGGGGACCGCGCGGGCAAGCGGGCGCGGCGCCGCACGGGGCTGCCTCATCCCTGCGCGTTCCGGATGGCGGCCGCCCCTGCCACGGGGCTCAGCGCCACGGCGAACAGGGCGTAGCGCCCAGCAGCGCCAGGGCGGGCCATGGCGAGAGGCCGGTCAGGGCCTGCTCCAGGGCGCCCGCGCCGAAAATCACCGGCGGGATGAACAGGGGCAGCACCACCACGGCGATCAACAGGCCGCCCCGCTTCGACCCCAGCGCCAGGGCCGCGCCCAGCGCTCCGGTGAAGGCGAAGCCCAGACTGCCCAGCAGCGCCGAGCCCAGGATCAGCGGCGCCCAACCCGGATCTGCCCCCAGCGCGATGGCCGCCACCGGTGCGGCGACGGCCAGCGGCAGGCCGATGGCCAGCCATTGGGCCAGGGCCTTGACGGCGAACACCGCCTCCAACGGCAAGGGTCCCAGCGCCAGCAGGTCCAGCGCCCCGTCCTCGAAATCCCGCTCGAACAGCCGTTCCAGCGACAGCAGGCTGGCGAGGGCCAGGGCAATCCAGGCGATCCCGCCCGCCACCGGCTGGAGCACGCGCGGATCGCCGCCGGCCGCCAGCGGCACGATGGCGGTCAACGCCAGAAAGAAACCGCAGGCCAGCAGGGGCCCGCCGCCGCCGCCCCAGGCCAGCGACAGCTCGCGTTTCAGCAGGACGCGGCCCGCGCTCATGACGCCGCCCCCACGTCCAGCGTGTGGCAGGGCAGGTCCAGCGGGTCGTGAACGGCGGCGATCACCATGCCGCCGCCCGCCAGATGGTCCTGCATCAACTGTGTGGCGACGGCGCGCCAGCGGGCGTCCAGCGGGGCCAGAGGCTCGTCCAGCAGCCACAGCGCGCGCGGCGCCGCGATCAGCCGGGCCAGCGACAGCCGCCGCCTCTGCCCCGCCGACAGTTTGCGGGTCTCCAGATCCAGCAGGGGCGCGAGGCCAAGGGCCTCGACCGCAGAATCAATGCCGCCCCGCCCGCACCAGGCGGTCTGAAAGGCCAGCTCCTCGCGCGCGGTGCGGGCGCCCTTCAGCCCTTCCAGATGCCCCAGCAGGTGGATGTGGCGGGCCCGGGCGGTCTCGGGCTCGATCTCGGCTCCAGGCCCTTCCGAAAAGCGCACCGCGCCCGCATCCGGGCGAATGAACCCGGCGATCGCGCGCAGCAGGCTGGTCTTGCCCGCGCCGTTGGCCCCGGTCAGGGCCAGCGCTTCGCCGGCGTCCAGATCGACAGACAGGCCGTGAAACAGCACCCGCTCGCCCCGCGACAGGCCCAGATCGTCGATGCAGAGACGCCCAATCATGTGCGAGCCGTTCGCAATGTCCACGTCGTCGTCGTGGATACATGGACGCCCGCGCCGCTTGGGCTTATATCCAGCCTCGCCGCAGCAGGCTTTCGCCGCGCGCGCCGGGGACCTGTGCGCCCCAGCGCCTGCAGCGCGAACGCGCAACCGGATTGTCGGGCGGCGTAGACCAGAGGAACTCTCCCACATGCCGTCGAACGACAGCCTCAAGACCCGTCAGGACCTTTCCGTCGGGCGCAAGAAGTACGCCTATTACAGCCTTCCCGCCGCCGAGGAAGCCGGTCTGGCCGGGATTTCCCGCCTGCCGCGCTCCATGAAGGTGCTGCTGGAGAACCTTCTTCGCAATGAAGACGGCGTCTCGGTCACCGAGGACGACCTCAAGGCCGTGGCCGCCTGGATCGACAACAAGGGCGCGGTCGAGCACGAGATCGCCTTCCGGCCCGCTCGTGTCCTGATGCAGGACTTCACCGGCGTTCCGGCGGTGGTGGACCTGGCGGCCATGCGCGACGCCATGACGGCCCTGGGCGCCGACCCGGCCCGGATCAATCCGCTGAATCCCGTGGATCTGGTCATCGACCACTCGGTCATGGTCGACCACTTCGGCACCCCCAAGGCGTTCGACCAGAACGTGGACCGCGAATACGAGCGCAACATGGAGCGCTACAAGTTCCTGCGCTGGGGCTCGACCGCCTTCAACAATTTCCGCGTGGTGCCCCCCGGCACCGGCATCTGCCACCAGGTGAACCTCGAGAACCTGGCCCAGACCGTCTGGACCGCCGAGGAAGGCCGCAAGACCGTGGCCTATCCCGACACCGTCGTCGGCACCGATTCCCACACCACCATGATCAACGGCCTTGCCGTTCTGGGCTGGGGCGTCGGCGGCATCGAGGCCGAGGCGGCCATGCTGGGCCAGCCGATCCCCATGCTGATCCCCGAGGTCATCGGCTTCAAGCTGAACGGACGCCTGCCCGAGGGCGCCACGGCCACCGATCTGGTGCTGACCGTCACCCAGATGCTGCGCAAGAAGGGCGTGGTGGGCAAGTTCGTGGAGTTCTTCGGCCCGGGCGTCACCGCCCTGACCATCGAGGACCAGGCCACCATCGCCAACATGGCCCCCGAATACGGCGCCACCTGCGGCTTCTTCCCGGTGTCCCGGGCGACGCTGGACTATCTGACCGCCACGGGCCGCGACAAGGCCCGCGTGGCCCTGGTCGAGGCCTATGCCAAGGCGCAGGGACTGTGGATCGACGAGAACAGCGAAGACCCGGTCTTCACCGACGTGCTGGAACTGGACATGGCCGAGGTCGTGCCGTCGCTGGCCGGTCCCAAGCGTCCGCAGGACAAGGTCGAGCTGACCATCGCCGCCTCGGCGTTCGAAACCGCGCTGGGCGAGGTCTTCAACCGCCCGACGGACGCCCCGCGCGTCGCGGTCGAGGGTGAGAAATTCGACCTCGGCGACGGCGACGTGGTGATCGCCGCCATCACCTCCTGCACCAACACCTCCAACCCCTCGGTGCTGATCGCCGCGGGTCTGGTGGCGCGCAAGGCCCATGCCCTGGGCATGACGGTCAAGCCGTGGGTCAAGACCTCCCTGGCGCCCGGGTCGCAGGTGGTCACCGACTATCTGACGGCCGCCGGCCTGCAGAAGGATCTGGACGCCCTGGGCTTCAACCTGGTGGGCTACGGCTGCACCACCTGCATCGGCAACTCCGGGCCGCTGGACCCGGCCATCTCGAAGACCATCAACGACAACGATCTGGTCGCCACCTCGGTGCTGTCGGGCAACCGCAATTTCGAGGGCCGGGTGAACCCGGACGTGCGCGCCAACTACCTGGCCTCGCCGCCGCTGGTGGTGGCCTACGCCCTGGCCGGCTCCATGCGCATCGATGTGGCCACCCAGCCGCTGGGCAAGGACAAGAAGGGCAAGGATGTCTTCCTGAAGGACATCTGGCCGACCAGCGCCGAGATCGCCGAGCTGCAGCGCTCCTGCGTCACGCCCGCGATGTTCGCCAAGCGCTACAAGGACGTCTTCAAGGGCGACAAGCACTGGCAGAAGATCGACGTGGAGGGCGGCCAAACCTACGCTTGGGACGACACCTCCACCTATGTGCGCAACCCGCCCTATTTCGAGGGCCTGTCGATGGAGCCGACCCCGGTCGAGGACATCATCGAGGCGCGCGTGCTGGGGATCTTCGGCGACTCCATCACCACCGACCACATCAGCCCGGCCGGAGCCATCAAGAAGGCCTCGCCCGCCGGCGCCTATCTGACCGAGCACGGCGTCGACCCGCTGGACTTCAACAGCTACGGCGCGCGCCGGGGCAACCACGAAGTCATGATGCGCGGCACCTTCGCCAACATCCGCATCCGCAACAAGATCACCCCGGAGATCGAGGGCGGGGTGACCAAGCACTTCCCGTCGGGCGACACCATGTCGATCTATGACGCGGCCATGCGCTATCAGGCCGAGGGTCGTCCGCTGGTGGTGTTCGCCGGCAAGGAATACGGCACCGGCTCGTCGCGCGACTGGGCGGCCAAGGGCACCAACCTGCTGGGCGTGCGCGCGGTCATCGCCGAGAGCTATGAGCGCATCCACCGCTCCAATCTGATCGGCATGGGCGTGGTCCCGCTGCAGTTCAAGCAGGACGGCTGGACCCGTCTGGGCCTGACCGGCGAGGAGATCGTCACCATCCGCGGCCTGTCGGACGTCAACACTGGCAAGCTCAAGCCCCGTCAGGAGCTGTGGGTCGAGCTGTTCCGCCCGTCGGACGGCAAGATGGCCCGCTTCCCGGTGCGCTGCCGCATCGATAACCAGACCGAGCTGGAATACTTCAAGGCCGGCGGCGTCATGCCGTTCGTGCTGCGGAATCTGGCCCGGGGCTGATCGTCTCCGGACTGAAATGACCAAGGGCCGGAGCCTCGCTGCTCCGGCCCTTTTTCATGCCGCGTCGGGAAAGCCGAGCTCCGCCCTGAGCCCCCGCGCCGTCATCCCGCCCGCCCGGAGTTCGGCCAGGGTTTGCGACCGGTCGCGCTTGGCGTAGCGCTTGCCGTCCGGTCCGGTCAGCAGGCGGTGGTGGCAATAGACCGGCGCGGGCCAGTCCATCAGCGCCTGGATCAGACGCTGGATGTGGGCGGCCTCGAACAGGTCATGGCCCCGGATCACATGGGTGACGCCCTGCAGCGCGTCGTCGTGGGTCGCCGCCAGATGATAGGCCACGCCCGCATCCTTGCGCGCGAGCACCACATCCCCGGCCGTCTCCTGCCGGGCGCGGATCACGCCCGTCTCGCCATCCGGTCCGGCGCCCTCCTCATGGAAGGCCAGATCTTCCCAGACGCCGCCCAGAGCGTCCCGCGCCCGGTCCAGCGACAGGCGCCAGGCGAACGGCCGCCCCTCGTCCAGCAGCCGCGCTTCCTCGTCCGGAGGGTGCGGGCCGGGCCGCGCCGCGTCGGCGGGCCCGTGGGGCGCCTGCCCGATGTCCGCCATGATCTCGCGGCGGGTGCGGAAACAGCGATACAGCAGGCCGCGCGCGTTCAGGTTGTCGATGACGGCGGCGTAGTCGCCAAGGTGATCGGACTGGCGCCGCACCGGCGTCTCCCAATCCAGCCCCAGCCAGGCCAGATCCTCGAAAATCGCGGCCTCGTATTCGGGCCGACAGCGGGTCTGGTCGATGTCCTCGATGCGCAGGATGAAGCGCCCCTCTTCGGCGCGCGCCGCCGCCCCGGCGGTCAGGGCCGAGAAGGCGTGGCCCCGGTGCAGCAGGCCGGTGGGCGACGGGGCGAAGCGGGTGATGAACACCGGCTCAGGCGCGCCGCAGGGCGCCGGCCTTCTCGGCCCCCTCGACGGCCGCGCGGAGGTCCGCTTCCGCGACGAAGTCGAACTGGGCGATCATGTCCTCCAGCGCGAACCTGGGCTGGGTCATGGCCCAGTCGATCGCCAGGCGCGCCGGTCCGCTGACCACGGGCGGCGCCAGCCCGGTGGCGGCGTAGAAGGTCAGGGTCTGACGTCGGGGCAGGTCATAGGCCGGAAGGCGCGGCCGCAGCCGCTGCTGGGCCATGGCCACCTCGTCCCGGAAGGCCGGACTGGCCGCCAGCTCCGAAAGGCGTCGCCCCAGATCGGCGAGCCGCCCGGCCAGGGCCGCGCCCCCGTCGCGGTCTGCCGGCGGCAGCCAAGCGCGGAACGCGGGGTCCTGCATGGCGGCCGGCTCCAGCAGGCGGAACAGGATGCGCCCGTAAAGCGGGGTCACCGACAGGGTCACATGCAGCGACGGTCCGTCCACCGCCAGGGCGTCGTGGTACCAGCCGCGCGGCAGGTAGAGCACGTCGCCGGGGCGCATGCGCACCTCCTGCATCACCGGCCCGGCGTTGCGCGCCAGCCAGTCGCGGGCCGACTCCCCTTCACCGGGGTAATCCACCGGATCCTCGGCGCGGTTCCGATACAGCCGCCAGACCTTTTCCCCCTCGGTCTGGATCGCGAAGACGTCGTGCAGGTCATAGTGGGGGCCGAACCCCCGCACGCCCTGGAAGGAGCAATAGACGTTGGCCGCCACCGAGGCCGCGAAGGTTTCGCGCAGCATGTCGCAGACGGCGCGCAGTTCCGGCGTCAGCTCGCCCGCCTCATTGGCGATGACGGTCGCGCCCATGGCCATCATCACCTGGACCTTGGCCGGTGACGGCCTGACCACGGGGCCGGCCAGGGTCTGCACCTCGGCGCAGTAGGCGTCCGCCGCGATGGGCTGGCCGTTGTGAACCATCTGGAGGTTCGTGTGGGTCCAGAGGGACGCCTGCCCAGCAGGCCGTTGAAGGTGTCCCAGTCCAGCAGGGCCCGCTTGTCTGCGCCGTCGGCCGCTGGAATATGCAGCGGCTTTCGGCCGTCATGGTCCGAGAGGAATTGATCCGGCGTCATCGGCGCCAGAAGATCGACAAGGGTGCGCATGGTCGGACGCTAGCGCCGGACCGTGCCCCTGTCGATCACGCCAGGAGGCGCCCGTGCCCGTCATCGCCCCCGATCCCGACGCCGTCGCCGCCGCCCGCGCCGACCTGGCCCAGGCCGACCCCGCCCTGGCGCGCGCCCATGCCATGACGCCAGCGTTCGAATGGCGCCTGCGTCCCGGCGGGTTCGAGGGCCTGTTCCGCATGATCGTCGAGCAGCAGGTGTCGGTGGCCGCCGCCGCCTCCATCTGGCGTCGCGTGGGCGAAGGGCTGGGCGAGATTACGCCGGAAGCCGTGCTGGCCCGGGACATCGATTCCCTGCGCGCCTTCGGCCTGTCCGGCCAGAAGGCGAAATACGGTCAGGAGATCGCCCGCGCCCAGGCCGACGGCCGCATCGACCTGGAGCACATGCAGACCCTGGGCGACGACGAGGCGGTCGCCGCCCTGACCGCCATCAAGGGCGTCGGCAAGTGGACGGCCGAGACCTATCTGATGTTCTGCGAAGGGCGCCTGGACGTGTTCCCCGGCGGCGACGTGGCCTTGCAGGAAGCCATGCGCTGGGCCGACGGGGCCGACGACCGTCCCAACGAAAAGACCGCCTATCTGCGGGCTGAAATCTGGCGGCCCCACCGGGGTGTGGCCGCGCATCTGCTGTGGGCGTGGTATGGCGGGGTCAAGCGCGGCGAGATCGTGCTGGATGAGACCGCCTGATGACCCGATCGATCCTGGGCCTGACCCCGCCCGACCTGCCCATCGCCGACATCGCGCCCCTCGCGGCGCTGGACCTCGTGGGCGTCGCCGTGTTTGCCGCCACCGGGGCGCTGGCCGCCGCGCGCGACCGGCATGATCTGGTGACCATGACCTTCTTCGCCGCCGTCACCGGGGTGGGTGGCGGCACCTGCGGGACCTGTTGATCGGGGCGCCGGTGTTCTGGGTGGTGGACTGGCGCTACATCGCCATGTGCATCGCCGCCAGCGTCATCGTCTGGCTGCTGGGGCCTCGCCCCTGGCGCTTCAGGCTTCTGCTGTGGCTCGACGCCTTCGGCCTGGCCGCCTACGGCGTGATCGGCGCCGCCAAGGCCGAAGCCTGGGGCGCCGCGCCTCTGATCTGCATCGTCATGGGCGCCCTGACCGCCTGTTTCGGCGGAGTGGTGCGCGACCTTCTGGCTGGCCAGCCCTCCGTGCTTCTGCGGCGCGAGATCGTGGTTTCGGCGGCGCTGGCTGCGGCGACCGCTTTCGTGATGCTGACCGCCCTGGGCGTGAGCACATGGCTCGCCGCCGCCGTCGCGACCGCCGTGGGCTTCATTCTGCGCGCGGGCGCCTTGAAGTGGGGCTGGAGCCTGCCCTCGTTTCCCGAGACGCCGCTGAAGTCCTGAAGCGTGTTCGTCAGGTCATGGCGGCGTCATCGAATCGGGTCTAGGATCAATTTGTTCCGAGCGTGAAGGAGGGCGTGTCTTCAGTCCCGTCGCCTCGATCCTCTCCGTATTTCGCGCGGGAGGGGCCTGATGCAGGTCCTGTCCCGGCCGCCGTCCGGTTTTCCCGCCCTGGTGCTGAACGCCGATTTCCGGCCGCTGTCCTATTATCCCCTTTCCGTCTGGCCCTGGCAGGAAGTGGTCAAGGCGGTGTTCCAGGAACGGGTGGACGTGGTCTCCACCTACGACAAGGTGGTGCGCAGCCCCTCGCTGGAATTCCAGCTGCCCAGCGTCATCGCGCTGAAAAGCTACATCGATCAGGACCGCCAGCCCGCCTTCACCCGCTTCAACGTCTTCCTGCGCGACGGCTTCCTCTGCCAGTACTGCGGATCCGGTTCGGACCTGACCTTCGACCATGTGCTGCCGCGCTCCCAGGGCGGGACCACCAGCTGGGAGAACATCGTCGCCGCCTGCGCCCCCTGCAATCTCAGGAAGGGCGGGCGCACGCCCCGTCAGGCCGACATGCCCATCCGTCGCGATCCCTTCCGGCCCAACAGCTGGCAGCTTCAGGATCTGGGCCGCCGCTTCCCGCCCAACTATCTGCACCAGAGCTGGCTGGACTACCTCTACTGGGACATCGAACTGGAACCCTGAGGGTCGCCGGTCTTCCTTTCCAGTCGGCGACGACGCCTCACCCGGCGAAGCGAAATGCCGCATGACCTTGCCAACCGCCTGCCAGACGCGCAGGTAACCCGCAGGACCAATAGCTTGCTGGGCGTGTCGTGACTGAAGCTGAACGTATTGAGGCCTTGCTCGATCTTGTCGACGCCGAGCGCTCAGAAAGCGCCGACCGCAGCGCCCAGCTCACCGTCCTTGGCCTTGTCGAGCGCGTCGGGCGCAACGGCTACCGTCCGACCACCGCCGGGTGGAACCTGCTGGGCGAGCGGGGACGCGCCTTCCGCACCGATTGACCGAGACCCGGCCGCGCCGGGATCACAGCCGGGGCCGGGGAGGTGAGCGCCGGGACGGATGCACCTTGCATCCGCCGAAGCCGCCCCCGATGATGACGCCATGTCGGAATTCCAGTCCCTCGCGGGCAAACTGCTGGTGGCCATGCCGGGCATCGGCGATCCGCGCTTCGAACATGCCGTGATCCTGATCTGCGCCCATCAGGCGGACCACGCCATGGGTCTGCGCCTGGACCGGCCTGCTCCCGGCGTTACCCTCAGGACCGTGCTGCAGAAGCTGGAGATGGAGGGCGCGGAGCTGGCGACGGATCAGGCTGTGCTCATGGGCGGGCCGGTGGATCGGGAGCGGGGTTTCGTGCTGCACACCAGCGACTGGACCGCGCCGGACGCCTCCCTGCCGGTGGGCGAGGGCCTGGCCATCACCGCCACCCGCGAGGCCCTGGCGGCCATGACGGATGACGAGACCCGCCCCGAGCGCTCCGTGCTGGTTCTGGCTACGCCGGCTGGGGCGAGGGGCGGATCGAGGACGAGCTGACCGAAAACGTCTGGCTCACCGCCGAGCCGACCGCGGACCTGCTGTTCGATGCCGATCACACGACCAAGTGGAGCCGGGCCCTGGCGGGCATCGGCGTGGACGCGGCCATGCTGTCCGCCCATGGCGGCCGGGCCTGAGGCTCAGTCGGGCGCCCGCTCGAGCCAGTCGTCGATCTGGGTCACGGCCTCGCGCGTGCGGCGGTGGCGTTCGGTCGTCACGGCCGGATCGCCGGGCGGGACCGCCTGCTCCACATAGGGCGTGGGCGGCTGACGGGCGGCCTCCAGATCGCGCAGGGTCAGGCGCGTTTCGGTGTCGAGACGACGGGCCGTGTCGGCGCGGGCCTCAGCCTGAAGGCGCAGACTCTCCATCCGGGCCTGGTGCCGCTCGACCTGATAGCGGTGCGGGTCCGTCCCATAGGGCGCGATCTGGGCATGCGCCGCGCCGGAGGCGGTCAGCAGGCCGATCAGGATCAGTCCGGTCAGGGTGCGCATGCTCACAAGATGCGGCCTGCCCGCCCGTTCTCCAAGCGTGGCCGCAACCCATGACCGTCTCCCGGGTTGGTCAGGCTCATGCGAGCAACCACAGGAGGACCGCATCATGGCCCAGACCCTCAAGGGCAAGACCATCGCCATCCTGGCCACGGATGGCTTTGAACAGGTCGAGCTGACGGAACCCATGAAGGCGCTCAAGGACGCCGGCGCGACCGTGGAGATCGTGTCGCCCAGGCAGGGCGAGATCCAGGGGTTCAACCATTTCGACAAGGGCGACGCCTTCAAAGTGGACCGCGCCGTTAGCGCGGCGGACGCCTCGGCCTACGCCGGTCTGATGCTGCCGGGCGGCGCCCATAACCCCGACACCCTGCGCGTCGATGAGGACGCCCTGAAATTCGTGCGCGCCTTCTTCGACGCCGGCAAGCCGGTGGCCGCGATCTGCCACGCGCCCTGGATCCTGATCGATGCGGGCGTGGTCGAGGGCCGCAAGCTGACCAGCTACAAGACCATCCGCACAGACCTGCGAAACGCGGGCGCGAGGTGGTGGACGAAGAGGTGGTCGTGGACGAAGGCCTGGTCACCAGCCGCGATCCCGACGACCTGCCCGCCTTCTGCGCCAAAATGATCGAGGAGTTCGCCGAAGGCCGTCACGAAGGTCAGGCCGAGGCGGCGCAGGAGGCCGACCGGCCCGTCGCCCACTGAGGAACCTGCGGCTCATGGTCGAGAACGCTTGAAGATATAAGGATATCTTTATATGGCTGACGCTCCCTCGAATACCGGAGCCTCGCCCGTGAGCCGCACCTCCTACGTCTTCACCTCGGAAAGCGTGTCCGAAGGCCACCCCGACAAGGTGTCCGACCGCATCTCCGACACCATTGTCGACCTGTTCATGGCCAAGGACCCGGAGGCCCGGGTGGCCTGCGAGACCCTGACCACCACCAATCGGGTGGTGCTGGCCGGTGAGATCCGCGGCAAGGGCATCTGGGAGAACGGGGCCTGGGCGCCGGGCGTCGAGAAAGAGATCGAGGACGCCGTGCGCGCCGCCGTCAAGGACATCGGCTACGAGCAGGACGGCTTCCACTGGAAGACCCTGACCTTCGAAAATCACCTGCACGGCCAGTCCGCCGACATCGCCGTGGGCGTCGACGCCGCCGACGGCAAGGACGAGGGCGCGGGCGACCAGGGCATCATGTTCGGCTACGCCTCGAACGAGACCCCCGAGCTGATGCCCGCCACCCTGGCCTACAGCCACCGCATCCTGAAGCGTCTGGCTGAGCTGCGCCACGGCGGCGAGAAGCGTCTGGAGCCCGACGCCAAGAGCCAGGTCAGCCTGTTCTACGAGAACGGCGTCCCGGTGCGCGCCACCGCCATCGTCGTCTCGACCCAGCACGCGAAGGGCATGACCCAGGCCGACGTGGCCGCTCTGGTCAAGCCGGTGGTGGCCGAGGTGCTGCCCGAGGGCTTCATCACCGACGAGACCGTCTGGCACATCAATCCCACCGGCGTCTTCGAGATCGGCGGCCCGGACGGCGACGCCGGCCTGACCGGCCGCAAGATCATCGTCGACACCTACGGCGGCGCCTCGCCCCACGGCGGCGGCGCCTTCTCGGGCAAGGACTGCACCAAAGTGGACCGCTCGGCCGCCTATGCGGCCCGCTATCTGGCCAAGAACGTGGTGGCGTCCGGCCTGGCCGACCGCTGCACCATCCAGCTCAGCTACGCCATCGGCGTGGCTGAGCCCCAGTCGGTCCACGTGGACCTGCACGGCACCGGCAAGATTTCCGAGGAAGTGCTGGAGCGCGAACTGCCCGCCATGATCGGCGGCGCCACGCCCCGCGCCATCCGCGAGCATCTGGGCCTGAACCGGCCCATCTACGCCCGCACCGCCGCCTATGGCCACTTCGGCCGCGAGCCGGACGCCGACGGCGGCTTCAGCTGGGAACGCACCGACCTGACCGACAAGCTGAAGGCCCTGGCCTGATCTACAGCCTCGCGAAGGTGTCGCAGGCGGCGGGGTCGCCCGAGTCATAGCCCCGCCGCAGCCACTCCATGCGCTGGGCCGAGGTGCCGTGGGTGAAGCTCTCCGGGCTGGCCCGGCCGCCGGACAGGCGGTCGTCGCCGATAGCCGAGGCGGCGGTCATGCCTTCTTCAAGGCTGCCCGCCTCCAGCGCCACCGCGCCGCCCGAGACGGCGGCGGCGTTGGCCGCCCAGACGCCCGCATAGCAGTCGGCCTGAAGCTCCAGCGCCACCGAGTAACGGTTCGCCTCGCCTTCCGAACGAGCCCGGCTCTGGGCCTGGCGCACCTGATCCGAGGCGCCCGTCAGGGTCTGGACGTGGTGGCCGATCTCGTGGGCGATCACATAGGCCTTGGCGAAGTCCCCGCCGGCGCCCAGCTGCTCGCTCATCACCTGCCAGAAGCCCAGGTCCAGATAGACCGTCCGGTCCGCCGGGCAGTAGAACGGCCCCATCGCCGCCTGGCCGTATCCGCACCCGTCGGTTGACGTGCCCTGTTCGTACAGAACGAAGCCCGGCGCCTGATAGCCCGGCATCTGCGACGCCCAGACGTCGTTGACGTTGGTGCCGATGACGTCGACGAACAGGCCTGCCTCGTCCTCGGGCGTGCCGACCTCGCCGCGTTCGGCCTGGCCCAGCCCGCCCAGCTGGCCGGCCACCTGGGTGGTGACCTGGGGGTCGATGCCGAACACCAGATAAACGATGATCCCCAGCACGGCCGCGCCGATGCCGCCGCCGGCGACCCCCGCGCCCATGCCGCGCCGGTCCTCGATGCCGCCGCCCCGCCGTCCGCCTCTCCAGCGCATGCGCCGTCTCCCATCCTGCCGATGCCGTTCAAGCTATGCCGGAACGCAGCACGAAGGGAAGGGATGCCTCACCCCTCCCAGCCCGCCTCGAAGGGAAAGCGGCGGGGCCAGAAGTCCGCCAGTTCGGGCAGGGCGTCCACGCGGCGGACCACCTGGCTCATCTTCGGCGCCTCGGCATGGAAGCGCCGCCGTCGGGGCGTCCAGCGGCTGGCCACCGCCACATAGAGATCCAGCACCGTCAGATGGTCGCCCAGGATGAAGTCGCCGGGCTGCACCTGGGCGTCCATCACGGCCCAGCAGGCGGCGATGCGCGCGGCGGTGCGGTTCCGCACGATCGCCTGCATCGCCTCGTCGTCGCCCACCAGCCTCGAGGGCTCGTCGCGCACCCAGAACATGGAATAGATCGCGGCGGGGATGAAGCTCATCCAGCGCAGGAACTGGGCCCGGCGCGGGTCGTCCGGCGCGGGCGCCAGCCTCGCCTCGGGATGGTTGTCGGCCAGCCAGATCAGGATGGCGGCGCTTTCAGTGATGGTCTCTCCGTCCGGCGTGATCAGGGCCGGGATCTGGCGCATGGGATTGACCGGGGCCACCCGATCCCGTTGCGCCTCGCCCTCCCAGGTCGGCGCCTCCACCACCTCATGATCGATGCCGAGCAGCGTCAGGGCCGCCTCCACCGGGACCGAACCGGAGCCGGCGGCGCCGTAGACGGTGAAACTCATCCCCAGGTTCCTCCCCATCAAATCCGCGCCGACACACCAGATATGGGGGCTGCGGAAAAAGTGATCGCAATATAGCCGTATTCTGACTTGGCGCCGGGCGGCCGGGCCATCATGGTGAAGACCGCTCCGCCGCCCGAGTCGCATTCGAGAATACCATGAACGCCATCACCCCGATCCGTTCCGATCTGCCCGGTCTGCTGACCGCCTCAGCCGCCTACAAGCCGTTCCGCTATCCGTGGGCGTTCGACATGTGGAAGAAGCAGCAGCAGGTCCACTGGATGCCCGAAGAGGTGCCGCTGGGCGAGGACTGCAAGGACTGGGCGACCCGGCTGGACGACGGCGAGCGCAACCTGCTGACCCAGATCTTCCGCTTCTTCACCCAAGCGGACATCGAGGTGCAGGACAACTACATGGAGCGCTACGGCCGGGTCTTCAAACCGACCGAAGTGAAGATGATGCTGGCCTCCTTCGCCAACATGGAGACCATCCACATCGCGGCCTACGCCCTGCTGCTCGAGACCATCGGCATGCCCGAGAGCGAGTTCGGCGCCTTCATGGAATACGAGGCCATGAAGGACAAGCACGACTACATGGGCCAGTTCGGGGTCGACACTGACGCCGACATCGCCCGCACCCTGGCCATGTTCGGAGGCTTCTCCGAAGGGCTGCAGCTGTTCGCCAGCTTCGCCATGCTGATGAACTTCCCGCGCTTCAACAAGATGAAGGGCATGGGCCAGATCGTCAGCTGGTCGGTGCGCGACGAGAGCCTGCACTGCGAGGGCATCATCAAGCTGTACCACGCCTTCAACCATGAGACCGGCGCGGTGACCAGGGCCGTGGCCGACGACATCGTCGACTGCTGCAAGACCGTGGTGGACATGGAGGACAAGTTCATCGACCTGGCCTTCGAGACCGGGCCGGTGCAGGGCATGACCCCGGACGACATCAAGAAATACATCCGCTTCATCGCCGACTGGCGCCTGCGCCAGCTCAAGCTGCCCGAGGTCTACGGCGCGACCGAGAACCCCCTGCCGTGGCTGCAGTCGATGCTGTCGGGGGTCGAGCACGCCAATTTCTTCGAGGCCCGCGCCACGGAATACTCCAAGGCCGCCACCAAGGGCGCCTGGCACGGCGCCGAGGGCGTCTGGGACTCCTTCGACGCCCTGATGAAGAAGCGCACGGAAGGCGCGGAGGTCTAGAGCCTGATTTAGGCCTGGACCCGCTCCAGCCGGGCGACGAAGAAGCCGTCCAGGCCCCCGTGCTCGCTCCACATGGACGGCAGGATGCGCAACCAGCCTCGCTGGCCAAGGCTTCGGGCGGCGCGCCCACGGCGGCCGGGTCGGCGGGGGCAAGGCTGAAGTCGGTGTGGCGGCGCAAGAAGGCGATGATCTGGCTCTCGCCCTCCTCGCGCTCCAGCGAACAGACGCAATAGACCATCCGTCCGCCGGGCTTCACCCGTGCAGCGGCGGCGTCCAGCAGGCGATGCTGCACATCCGCCAGATCGGCCACGTCGGCGGGGCGCGTGCGGCGCAGGGCCTCGGGATTGCGGCGATAGGTGC
This sequence comes from Brevundimonas abyssalis TAR-001, assembly GCF_000466985.1. Classification (GTDB taxonomy): domain Bacteria; phylum Pseudomonadota; class Alphaproteobacteria; order Caulobacterales; family Caulobacteraceae; genus Brevundimonas; species Brevundimonas abyssalis. The sequence continues at coordinate 3,830 of NZ_BATC01000030.1, read as the reverse complement.
CGGTGGCGGTGCACGGCGCATCCAGCAGCACGGCGTCGAAGGTCCGCGCATCCTCCCAGTCCTCGGCCGGAACGGCGACCGCCTCGGCGGTCAGGCCGGTGCGCTCAAGGTTCTGGGTCAGGCGGCGCAGGCGCGACTCTGACCGATCCAGCGCCGTGACCGCGGCGCCCGCCGCGGCCAGCTGCAGGGTCTTGCCCCCCGGCGCGGCGCACATATCCAGCGCGCTCTCGCCCGGCTTCACGTCCAGCAGGCGGGCCGGCACGGCGGCGGCGGCGTCCTGGATCCACCAGCTTCCGTCGGCGAAGCCCGGCCATTCGGCGATGTCGCCGCGCCGGGTCGTCCGCACCGAACCGCCGGGCAGGACCACGCCCTCCAGCGCCTCGGCCAGAGCGGGAGCGTCCGCGCCGGGCTTCAGGCTCAGGTCCGTGGCCGGCTCGACCCGTCCAGCCTCGGCCAGGGCGATCAAGGTGTCCACGCCAAAGGCGCCCGCCAGCGGGCGGCGATCCAGTCGGGCAGATTGGCTTCGGCGGCGGTCTTGTCCGGCCCGTCCCGGCCGATGCCGCGCAGCACCGCATTGACCAGACCCTTGTAGGGCCGCGTCTTGACGTCCCGCTCGGCCAGCTTCACTGCGCTGGACACCGCCGCGAAGTCCGGCGTGTTCAGCACCATGGTCTGGGCCAAAGCCACGCGCAGGATGGTGCGCACCGCCAGCGGCGGACCCTTCTTCAGGCGGCGGTCGAGGATGGCGTCGATCTCGCCCAGACGACGCAGGGCGGCCATGGCCACGGCCCGGGCGAAGGCGCGATCCTGGGGCGACAGGCCCTTGAGCTCGCGGAAGTTCAGCGCCTCGTCCATGCCGCCGCGCCGCTCCAGCGCCGCGTTCAGCAGCACGCCGGCGGCGATGCGGGCCTCGATGCCCGCCTCGTTCGTTTCACTCAAACCGTCACCTGCGTGCCCATCTCGACCACGCGGCCGGCGGGGATATGGAAGAAGTCCGTGGGATTGGCGGCGTTTCGCATCAGGAACACATACAGCTTGTCCTGCCAGTGCGGCATGTTCTTGCCCGGCGCGGGGGCCACGGAGCGGCGGCCCAGGAAGAAGCTGGTCGACATGATGTCGAACTTCAGCCCCTGCTTGCGGCACAGGCCCAGGGCCTTGGGCACATTGGGGCTCTCCATGAAGCCGTAGTTGATGGTCAGGCGCTTGAAGTCGTCGTTGATGATCTCGATCTCGACCCGCTTCTCCTTGGACACGCGCGGGCGGTCCTGGGTGCGCACCGTCAGGATGATGTTCTTCTCGTGCAGCACCTTGTTGTGCTTGAGATTATGCATCAGGGCCACCGGCGCCACGTCCGGGTCCGAGGTCAGGAAGATGGCCGTGCCGGGCGCCGGTACGGCGGTCGGGCGCCCAGCATCTCGATCAGGTCCGCCATGGGCAGGCTGTCCTTGCGGGCCTTGTCGGTCAGCAGGCGGGTGCCCCGGGTCCAGGTCCACATGACCATGACGATGGCGCCGCCGATGGCCAGGGGCGCCCAGGCGCCGTCGGGGATCTTCATCAGGTTCGAGCCGAAGAAGGCGATGTCGATGATCAGGAACGGGGTCAGGGCCAGGATGCTGACCAGCAGGCTGCGCTTCCACATGTAACGCACGATGAAGAAGGCCAGCAGGCTGTCCACGAACATGGCGCCGGTGACCGCCACGCCGTAGGCGCCGCCAGCTGGGAGGAGGTGGGGAACATGGCCAGCAGCAGCAGCACCCCGGCCAGCATCATCATGTTCACCGACGGCACGAAGATCTGGCCGGCCTGGGTCTCGGACGTGCGGCGGATGTTCATGCGCGGCAGCAGACCCAGCTGGACCGCCTGCTGGGTGATGGAGAAGGCGCCGGTGATCACCGCCTGGCTGGCGATGATGGTGGCCAGGGTGGCCATGATCAGGATCGGCCAGTAGGCCGCCTGGGGCACCATCATCCAGAACAGGTTCTCGACGGCGGCGGGATGGGACAGGGCCAGGGCGCCCTGTCCGAGATAATTCAGCATCAGGCAGGGCAGGACGAACACCAGCCATCCGGCGCGGATGGGCGCCTTCCCGAAGTGACCCATGTCCGTATAGAGCGCCTCGGCGCCGGTCACCGCGAGGAACACGCTGCCGAGGATGATGAACCCGAGGAAGCCGTTGTCGATCAGGAACAGGATTCCGTAGTGGGGTGAAATGCCCCTGAGGATCGAGACGTCGTCGAAGATGTGCATGATCCCCAGACCCGCGAGGATCAGGAACCAGACGGCGGTGATGGGCCCGAAGGCCTTGGCCAGTCCGGCGGTGCCGCGCGACTGGACCATGAACAGGGCGATCAGGATGCCTGCGGTGATGGGCAGGACGAAGGGCGTGAGAATACGGCCCACGCCGGGCGCCTCGCGCAGCCCCTCCACCGCCGACAGAACCGACACCGCCGGGGTCAGCACGCCGTCGGCGTAGAACAGGGCCGCCCCGCACAGGCCCAGGAAGAAGATCAGCGTCGAACGTCGACCCAACGCCCGCTGGGCCAGCGACATCAGCGACAGGGTGCCGCCTTCGCCCTTGTTGTCCGCCCGCATCAGGAAGATGACGTACTTGACCGTCACCACCAGGATCAGGGCCCAGAAGATCAGGGACAGCACGCCGAGCACCGCCATCTCGGGCGCGCCCGAGGTGCGGGCGAGGGATTCGCGCATGGCGTAGAGCGGGCTGGTGCCGATATCGCCGAACACCACGCCGATGGCGCCCACGGTCAGGGCGAGCAGAGGGCCGCGCCCGTGGCCGGAGCCGTGCGATGTCGAATGTTCGGAAGCGCCGTCTGGCGTGGGCGAAGCGGCGGGGGAGGCGCCGTTTTCGCCGGGAACAGTCCCAGCCATTCAATGATCCTCCGGCGTCGCGGCGGCGACAGCCATCAAAGCGGCGGGGCTTTACGCCCTTTACGCACGGGGTTCAATCGCGGAGGGGCAATTTTTGTTGCGCCGCACAACGGCGCGGGTTTGTGAAACCGGGCTTTCCCCCCTATCTGTTTGGACGGAGCCGGACCATGTCAGACAGCCAGAGATTTCCCGTCGCCGCCCACACCCTGGCCTATCTGGCGCACAAGGGGGCCTTCGACGCGGCCGCCGCCGCGCCGTCCTCGATCCTCGCGGCCTCCATCCCCACCAATCCGGTGGTCATCCGCCGGGTCACGGCCATGCTGGCCCGGGCCGGGCTGATCGCCACCCGTCCGGGCTCCGGCGGCGGCGCCTGGCTGACGCGTCAGCCCGAAACCATCACCCTGGACATGGTGCTCAAGGCCGTGAACGGCTGCGCCCATCTGGGCTCGCCACCCGCCGGGGCCAAAGGCTGCCCCGTAGGCCAGCACATTCCCCGTCAGGTGGCCAAGGCCCTGACTGCGGCCGAGGACGCGGCGGCCCACGCCCTGTCGCGCATCACCATCGCCGACCTGCTGGCCCAGAACCCGCCGTCCCTGGCCGGCATCCGGCTGCCCACTGCGTGAGCGCCCCGACCCCGCGCCCCATGATGTTGATCACCGGCGCCTCGGCCGGGCTGGGCGAAGGCTTCGCGCGCCTGTATGCGGCCCATGGCTGGGACCTGGCCCTGACCGCCCGCCGGGCCGAACGGCTGGAGGCCATCGCCGCCGAGCTGCGCGCCCGCCACGGCGCCCAGGTCCTGACCATCCCGCTGGATCTGGCCGAGCCCGGCGCCCCCGACCGTCTGGTCGATGCTGTGGAGGCCGAGGGCCGCCATGTGGACGGTCTGATCAACAATGCGGGCTACAGCCTGACGGGCGGCTTCCTGAGCCTTTCGCCAGCGC
>NZ_BATC01000031.1 GCF_000466985.1 Brevundimonas abyssalis TAR-001 | reverse complement strand
GCCTGCTCGAAACCATGTCTGGAAGACAGTGCTTTGACGAGTGTCGGCAAGGATTCTGACGCACAGCTTGGTTTTGGCGGCGCCTTGCTGATCGCGATCTGCCATTTCACCGCTTACGTGGATCGCGCCATACCGGCTGTCTTTGCGCCAGCCTTGCGGGCGGAGTTCTCCTTATCGGACACCGAGATCGGTCTCCTGCAGGGGCCGGCGTTCGTGGTGGCCTACGCGGCGGTGCTTCTGATTGTCGGTACGAGCCGCAACCGGTTGCCGTTGGCGCCGTTGGCCGCCATCTGCATGCTGGGCTGGACCGTGGCCTGCCTTTTTTTGCGCTTGCCGCTGACATTGAAACGCTGATGGCCTCGCGTCTCATGCTGGGCTTCGCTCAGGCAGCCTTTGGTCCGACGGCCCTGATTATTCTTGCTGCGTCATCGCCGCAGGACCGGCTGGGACGATCCACCGCGCTGTTCACAGCCGGCTCGGCGACGGGCCGGAGCGGTGCCATGATCATAGGCGGCGGACTGCTTGCCGTGCTGTCCTGGAGCGGCTGGTTTGGCAGCGTCGATCCCTGGCGTGTAGCGATCATTCTCATGACATTGCCGAACCTGATCCTGGCGTGGTGGCTATGGCGTCGGATCAGGGCGACCGGCGCCCCCACGCCCTCACGGCGTGGCCTGCGGGCGGCGGTTCGTCATATCGCGAGCACGCGTGCCTTGGCCCTGCATATGGGGGCCGGGGTGGCCGTCATCCTGCTGATTCAGGCGGGGGCCGGCTGGGCCCCGTCGGTCTTGAACCGCAGCCTTCACTTTGCGCCCGCGACCAGCGCCTGGGTCGCTGGCCTGGTGATTCTCATCGCCGCACCCGCAGGCACCTCACCGCCGGTCGGTGGCTGGATCGCAACGTCGCCGGGAGACGGAGAATCGCGCCGGTGATGACCTTGGGAGCGGCGCTCGCCGTTTGCGGGGCGGCGCTCATGGCATCGGGCGATCAGGCCGTCCTGGTCCTGCCCGGCCTTTTCCTGTTGACTGCGGGGGGCGGCGCCGCCGCCCTCACCGCACTCGGGGGCCTCGCGCCCATTACAAGGCCCGACATGCATGGATCCGTGGTCAGCGTGTACCTGGCCGTCTGCGCCGTGGCCGGGACGGGGCTGGGCCCCGTGTTGACCGGCCTGATCAGCGATACGTTCTTCCCGCATGCTGAAGGCCTGGCGCGCGCGCTGTTCCTGACCATCGCCATAGCGGGCGCATTGGCCATTGTGTTGAGTTTGGCCGGAGCGGAGGGATGGCGGCGGCTCGCGACGAAGAGTCAGAATTCTCACTGAATTTTGTGACGCGGATAGTTGCAAGGCGTCGACGAACGGTGCCAGTTAGCGCCCATATGTCTGAAAATTTCAGTTTCTCCAGCCTCGGCTTGCCAGAGGCCGAGGGTTTTCGTCGCTATGCCGAACTGTATGGGCACGGCGCGGACGTCAGCCGGGGCAGCGGCGAATTTCGCGCTCAGGTGCGAGCGTGGAGACTGCATGGCCTCATCATCTACGACCGCACGCTTTCGGGCGTCATCCATTCGCGCGCGGAGCGGGTTGCGAAGGATGGCTTCACACACTTCGTGATCAGCCTGGTGCTGGAAGGCCGCGTGACGGGTGGTGCGGCCAGCGGCTTTGCAGTGGCCGAGGCCGGGGATGCCTTCATCGCCGACACCCGTCGAGCCACACGCACCGAGGCGCATGAGGCGCGCATGATCACGGTCAGCGTCGCCCGTTCAGTCATGGAGGCCGCGCTGGGCTCGACCAATGGGCTGCACGGGCGATTGCTGACCTCACCGCAAAATCTGATGCTGGCTGACTATCTGGTTTCTTTGGTGCGTCGGGCGGACGCCCTGGAGCCAGGCGCAATGCCCGGTCTTGGCCGGGCCCTGATCGAGATTCTCGGTTCGATTCAAACGTCACCCCGGCGTTCGACTGCCCAGAGCCGCCGTCAGACCTTCTCCCGCCGCGAGTTGGTGGAGCAGCACATCGACGCCAGTCTCGCCGACCCGCATCTTTCCGTGGACAGCGTTGCAGCAGACACAGGCATTTCACGGTCCGCCCTGTATCGCCTGTTTGAGCAGCATGGCGGCGTGGCCAGACAGATCCGGAAGCGGCGACTGGCCGCCCTCCGCTCGGCCCTGGATCGTCGCGACGCGGCCCTGCCGGAGGTGCTGGCCCGCCACTACGGCTTCGACGACGAACGCCAGATGGAGCGGCTCTTCCTGGAGGAGTTCGGGCAGAGCGCGTCCGGGTATCGCCAGGCTGTCGCGGCGGTAGAGGCGGGAGAGCCGGAGGATAGCCGCCTCCGTTGGCGGACCTGGCTCAGCGAAGTCACCTAGAAACCGAGGCGTTCCAAATATGGGACGTCGCCTTCGGCCAAACTCTGATACCCGGCGCCATCAATGTTTGCCGTCGCCCGTATCCCGTGCGCCCAGACCTTGATTGTGTTTCATCAGTTCCGGTCCCGGCCTCGCCGAAGACCTTTGTGGCGTATTTCATGGTTGAGTTGGCTCAGCGAAGCATACCCGTCGCGCGGAACGGCATCGGGTTGATCCCGGGTGCTGCCGCTCTTCACAGCCACTCCGGCCATTGGCAGCCGCTTGACGCCACCTTTTATGGTTGTTCTCGAGCCCGGCTCGCGGAAGGCGTGAGAATCGCCGCACCATACCCAAAAGTGGGGATTTGTGAAGAGGCCCGTATAGATAGATTGAATTAACTATAAATCAAAGTTCAATCTCAGTGGCATATTGGTCGCCCCCCGGCGAAAGCAGTAGTTTGGCGCAAAACGGTTCTGCTGAGCCAATTTTGCGCAATTGGCAGGATGAATATGATCGGCCGCTTCTGAAATGGAGCGTGTCTCGTTCTCATGCTTTGTTCATGGTCACGCCTGATTTGAAGCTTCTCGACCTGAATCTGGCGGGCGAAGCGCTTTCCAAAGCCGACAGTGAAATCCAGATTGCAGGCGGGCATTTCGCTTTCTCGGACAAGGGGCGCACCGCGAGCCTGCGCACATTTCTCGCGACGGGCGGCCTTGGGACGGCGGGATGGTCCTACCGGCGTGCCTGCGGAAGCATAGGCATCATTCACGTTGAGTGGCTGCCGCCGGCTCTCGGCGACCCCGGAGGGCTTCCGATCGCGCTGACTTTCCAGCCCTCAGATCTGGCCGAGAGATATGTATGGGCCGACTTCGCCCCACACTTCGACATCACGCGATCCGAAGCTGCGATCGTGAAGAGGTTGATCGGAGGTCAGACGCCCTTTGCGGTGGCCGAGGCGCTGAACCTGTCTATCGAGACGGTGAGAACCCACATCCGGCGCGTCTACCACAAGCTGGGGATCAGCAGCCGGGAAGAGCTGTTCGCGATGATCGCGTCGTACCGGATCGGCTGACCGGCGCGCGCTCCCCAGCTCGACTTCGTCGCCCCTGACGGAGCGACTTCACCAATTGGCGGGGTGCGGAACGGCCATCTCGCCAACCGGAGCGTCGCTCCGCCGCTCGTCATTCCCGGCCCTCGTCTGGAGCGCTGATCCTTCAGCTGGTCGGGAGACGCTCGTTCAGACGTCCGTAGGGGTCTCTCCGACGTCCTGAGAGCCTGGCCTCATGACCTGATTCGGGGAGCGGCTGTCGGCGCTCAGGTAATTCCGGCCCGGCTCGATGGTTCGGAAAAGGTCCGAGCAAAATAAAAAAATTTCCTTATGATTCAATGAAAAGATGGTTAAAAATCCCCAGATTCATGGTGTTTTAACCACACGGCGTCGCCAGGCAGTTGAATATAACGGCGCTACCCAAATGTGGGGACGCCCGCCTTCCGGGGCACGACTAAGTTGAAGTTAAGGAAGCGTTAAGTTTCCGGCTTCCGGGGAGGCGCGGTCCACAGACCGCTTCCAAAGGCAGATCGGGTCGTCAAGCCCGCCGGATTAAACCCCGGCGCGATCAGACCCGGCATGCCCGCTCCGGAGGGGGTCCGAGGCGCTTTGCGCCAAAGGCCCATCCTTCGGCTCCGTCAGCGCGGAACCGCTCTTTCCCGGGGTCTTTCGGCCCCAGAACACCCGGCGCCCGCCGGACTCGAACGGCCACCTGGCCAAACCTTTGGAGACTACCATGAAGCGCATTCTTCTCGCCGCCTCGGCCCTCGCCATGATCGCCGCCCCGGCCGCCGCCCAGAACCTGACCGTCAACCTGACCGGTAACGTCGCCTCGGTTTGCGGCGCCTACAACTCGGGCGCCACCGGCGGCGTTCTGAACCTCGACTTCGGCCAACTGGCCAACACCGATGCCACGGCGCAGGTCGCCCTGGGCGGCTTCAACGCCACCTACATCTGCAACTCGGCCGCCGGCATGACCCGCACCATCAGCTCGGCCAACGGCGGCTACCTGTTCCGCACCGGCACCTCGGGCGGCAGCGCCAACCAGGTCGAGTATTCGATCCAGCACGGCGGTGGCTCTGGCCTGAACTTCTCCGAGCAGGGCCTGTCGGCTCCGATCGTGACCGTGCGTCCGGGCTCCACGGCCCTGATGGCCGGCCAGGGCGGCACCGTGACCCTGCGCGCCGACGGCGTGCGGATCCCGTCGCCGGCCAACGCCGCCTTCACGACCACCAACGTCTTCGCCGGTGACTACACCGACGTTCTGACGATCGCGGTCGTCGCCAACTAAGACGAAACGAACAAGGCAGGTCCGGCGGGCGAGCACTCGCCCGCCGGACTTTCCATTCGGCGGCGCCCGATATCCCGTCGCCACAGAGGCCCAGTAATGTCCATCCTGCGTCAATCCTCCATTCAGCCTCTCGGCGCGGCGGCGGTCGTCGCCAGCCTGTGTCTGGCCACCACCGCCTCGGCCCACGAAGTCACGCCGATGCGCGTGTTCCTGGCCCCGCACGCCGGCCAGTCCTCCGCGGTTGTGACGGTCGCCAACAGCCGCACTGACCCCCTCCCGTTCGAGGTGCGCGTGCTTCGCCGCGAAGTCGCCGCCGACGGCTCCCAGACCTTCTCGCCGGCCGAGGAACAGTTCGCCGTGTTTCCGCCGCAGGCCCTCGTCGCGCCGCAGCAAAGCCAGGCCATTCGCTTCCAGTACATCGGGGACCCGGCGCTGGCGCAGAGCGCCGCCTACGTTCTTCAGGTCAAGGAAGTGCCCGTGATGCCCGAGGGCTTCAGCGGCGTGATTACGGTCTATGACTTCGGCGTCGCGGTTTATGTCCAGGCAGCCAATGCCCGGGCGGACATCGCCGTCAGCGCCGTAGAGCGCAACGGCGACGACATCCGTTTCTCCATCGTGAACACTGGTTCCGACTACGGCTTTCTCGCACAGAGATCAGTGACTCTCTCGGCGGGCGGCGAACAGCGCGTGCTCGATCCTGAAGTGCTTGCAGCCCAGATCGAGAACCCCATCCTGCCGCCCAATTCCACGCGCCATTTCTCCCTTCAGGTCCCCGGCTTGCCGGCGGGAACCGTCGCCGTCGACATCGGTCCGGCCCGGTAGAAGAGGCACAGTCCAATGCACAAGCGGGGGCCAGGAAGGCGGCGGGGACTCACCGGGTCCACCGCCATTGGAATCGTATTGCTGTTCGTGGCCACGCCCACGACTGCGGGCCCCACGCACCGCATCGCGCCGGGAGAGACGCTCAGCCAGATCGCCCGGGTCTACAGGGTCAGCGTCAAAACCCTGGTCGAGCTCAATGACATCCGGCGACCGGACCTGATCCTGGCGGGCCATACGCTGAACATTCCCGGCCTGTCAGGCGCCGCCGACGAACAGGTTCCGCAGTCCGCGCCGACCGCGCCGACGAGCGCCCAGGGGTCGCCGTCGGCCGATGCCGGGGCGCAGCCGTCCTCCGTCGGATCGGCCGGCGTCCAGGCGCCGTCGATCCCCGATAATCAGGCCGTTCTGGAAACACAGTTGCCGGTGGTCGTCGACGGCCGCCGCTACCCTAGCGTGGCGGTGCGGACAACGGTGTCGCAGCTGGTCGCGATCTCCCCCGCGGCGTTGTCGGAGGCGCTGGGGGCCACAATTGACGAGAGCACCCACGTCGCCCTTCGTTCGCTGGGTTCAGACCTCGTGCCCGTGGAGCAACTGGGCCAGGCCGGCGTGAGCGCCCGGCTCGATGCCCAGACCCTCAGCATCCAGGTCAACGTCCCCCCGACCGCCCGACCCGCACTCGGCGTCTCTCTTCTCCCGCCGGGCGGATATGACGGTGTGGAGCGGGTCTATCCGGGCCGGATTTCGGCAGGTGTGACGGGGGCCTTGCTTCTCAACGACAATCTGGAGGACGACCGCGGCGCCCTGGGCCAGTTCGCTTTCTCCGGGTTTGGCAATTTCGGCGGCATCACCGGGATCAACGTCGACTTCGGGGGCTCCTTCAACTTCGGCGCCGAAGACGACAGCTTCCGTCGTGACGCGATCATCCTGTTCAAGGACGACCCCCAGCGGGCGATACGCTATTCCGCTGGCGATCTGAGTCCGTTTCTGCCCCGTCTGGGAGGCGCGACCGGTGTGCTCGGCTTTTCGTACGAGCGCAGCTATGAAGAGCTGGATCCGACGCGCAATATCCGTCCGACCGGGCGCCGTTCGTTCTTCCTCGAGCGCCCGGCCATCGTCGAGGTCTATGCGAACGGCGTGCTGCTCAGCCGTTTCCAGTCGCAGGGCGGTCCCGTCGATCTCGGCGACATCCCCCTGGCCAACGTCAGCAACAATGTCACCATCGTGGTGGAGGACGCTCTCGGCCGCCGCGAGTTGGACGCCTTCTCCCTCTCGAGCGACCTGACGCTGCTGGCGGCGGGCCTCAGTGAATTTTCATTCTCCCTCGGCGCCCTGCGCGATGACCAGAGCTCCGGCTTCGACTACGGCGACGAATGGGCCGCCACCGCCTTCTACAGCCGGGGCATCAGCGACAACCTCACGGTAGGCGCCCATGCGGCCCTGTCTGAAGAGGTCGTGAATGTCGGCGCTTCCTCGGCCCTTGGCTTCGGGGCGGGCGTGGCTCTTTTCGAATTCGCGGTGAGTGAGTCAGCCGTCGCCGGCAGCGGCGTCGCGAGCAGCGTCAACTTCCGTGGCGGCCCCTTCCTTGGGGAGGACCGGAACGACACCCTGACCGTCAGCCTGGACTACACCTCTACCGACTTCGCCACCCTTGCCGACCGCTTCTCGACGATCGACCAGGAGTGGCTGGTCGCGGCCGACTACCGGTTCGACATCAGCCGTCGGACCTCCATATCCGTCGGGGGGGCCTACGCAACCCGTCACGGCCGTGACGGCGCGGACAGGTTCCTGAACATTGGCCTGAGCCAACAATTCGGTCGCGTGGTCGCCTCGGTCATCGGACGGCACGGAGAGTTCGCCGATGGCCGCCAGGAGACCGGCGCCTTCATTTCGTTGAGCCTCCCGTTCGGCGAAAGGGGCCGGGCCTCCACCTCCTACGACAGCATCAGCGAGACCGCCCGCGCTGAGTACGTCCGCAACCGCGGGTTCGAGGTTCCCGACTTCAACTATCGCCTGGGCGCCATCCAGCGCGCAGGCGAGACCCAGATCGACGGCGAACTCGGCTACACCACGACGCGGTTTGAAGCCGACGTCGGCGTCACCAGCCAGGTGAACGGCGGCGGTCAGGCTGTGCGGGCGCGGCTGCAGTCGGGCATCGCCTTTGTCGACGGGATGTTCGGCGTCTCCCGGGACCCGGGCCGCGGATTCTATCTCTTCCGTCCCCATCCCTCCCTGAGGGGGGCTCAGGTCACCATCGAGAGCAGCGCCGGATCCACCACCCTGGGCCGGTCGGGGCTGTTCGGCCCGGCGGTCGCTCCTGCTCGTAACCCGTATCGCCCCGAGGAACTGCGCGTCGGGATCTCTGGCGGTCCCGTCGGCTATGACATCGGCTCCGGGCGTTATCTTGTCGTGCCGGGTGCGCGGACGGGGATCGGTCTGACAGTGGGCAGCGACGCCTACCGCACCGTGATCGCCACCCTGATCTTCGAGGGGGAGCCGATTTCGCTCCTCTACGGCTACCTGCGTGACGACACGGGCGTGGACCGGCCTGTCTTCACCAACAGATCCGGACGTGTGGCGCTGCCGAACCTGAGCCCGGGTCGTTACAGCGTCGTATTCCCTGCGGTTAACGCCGGCTTCACGTTCGAGGTCGATGACAGCCATGATGCCTACCGTGACGCCGGTTCGATTGCCTTGGAGAGATTGCAATGATTGCGATGGCCGCGACGATTATTCTGGCATCGGCTGCGGTCGCTCCGGCCCCTGGCTGCTCGGGCTATGCGCTGACGGTCAGCCAGGAAACGGGTCACGAGTATAATCCCGGGGCCGCGGTGGACGAGCGCATGTCCCTTCGCCTGAGTTCCGCCGCCGGGGTCCTGGACGCGGCCTGCGTGGCCGTGCCGGTGGTCATCGCTCCGGCCCCTGCCGAGTCCTTGCCGATCCGTTTGACCAATGGCTCAAGCCAGCTCGGGACCGACGTCGCAGCATCCAGCGTGGCCGTTCGTTCCGGCCGTAGTCTGGTTCTCAGCGAAAGCGCCAGAAACGACCTGGTCGCGGGTCGTGCGGTCGTGGTTCCGCTCGGCGACGTCCGATCCGGCCAGTTCCGACGCTCCGGCGTCTATCAGGCCCAGATTGATGTCACAGCCGGCGACACGACCCAGCCGCTTACCCTGGCTTCCCGCGTGATGCCCGTGATGCGCTTCGAGGCCAGTTCGCGCAACGGTGTCGAGAACATCGACCTGGGCGATCTGTCCCGTGGGTCGCGAACCACGGCCACATTCTTCTACCGGACCAACGCCGATATGGCGGTCACGGCGACGTCCGACAACGGCGGGATGCTGGTTCATGAGGACGGGCCCGCGCTTGGGTCGATCCCGTACCGCGCCTTCCTGGCCGGCTCAGAACTGGACACGGCGACCGGCGCCGCGTCCGTGGACCTGCCCTTCTCGCGCCTGTCGGTGCAGGCGCAGACGCTGGAAGTGCGGGTGGCGCCGGCGACCAATGTCTATGCTGGGCGGTACCGGGACACGCTGACGCTGTCTTTCATCCCCTACTGAGGGGGTGGCGGCCGCCTCAGGCGGCCACAGCCTCGGCCACGACGTTATCGGCGGTCAGACCGCTCGTGTCGGTGTCGACCACGAAGCGCTGGGCGCCGGGCGCGCGGCTGGTGACGCCCAGGGCGCCACCGATCAGGTTGACAGAGGCGTCGGGCGAGTTCGCCGCCAGGATCGTCACCGGCCCGTCCACGGTCTGGATGTTGAGCTGGAAGTGCTCGGCGTTGCAGATGGTGAGCACCGTGATCCGGCCCTCCTCCACCGAGATGTCGGCGACCCCGCAGCTTGCCGCGACGGTCGCCTGAAGACGGATCCGGATGCTTGCCTCCGCGGTGTGCGGAACGGCGATGGCCAGTATGACGGCCGCAAGAACTGCGCGCATGAGAGTGCTCCATTCGTTATGGGCAATCTAGGGCGCCAGCTTTAAGAAAATGCGCGAGAGATTGGTGAACAATACCTCAAAAGACTTGGCGGGCTCGGGAAGCGGCCGTCCACATTCCCCTTGGTTGGGGCGTCTCGACCCCTCAAGCTGATGCCCAGGGTCATCCCTGCCGTTTTACTAACCACGGACGGGACCGCCCGCCGCCGGCATCCTGTTTGTGTGGCGTCAGCCGGCGCCGGTCAGGTGTGCAGCCTGTCATTGCAGCCGTCCCAGGACACCTGGACGATCCGTTGCGATCACTTTGCCCAGGATGCGATCCGGAACCAGTTCGACGTCGCGGTCGTCAATCAGGGCGATGCGCCCTGCTTCGGCACGATCAGAGCCGATCTGTCCGGAGAGGAATACGGCCTCCGCAAGGCCAGGATTGCCGGGTTCCACTGTCTGACGTCAAAGAATGGCGCGCCCGAAGAGATTCGAACTCCTGACCCCCAGATTCGTAGTCTGGTGCTCTATCCAGCTGAGCTACGGGCGCGCATGGCGGTGGAACCGCGAAGGGCCGGACACCTAGCCGCGTCGGGGCGACGATGCAAGCCGCATTTGCGCGGAATCGGCAGGAAACCGCGCGCGCGGTTTTCAGCCGGGACGTTCCGCCTTAGGGGATGGATATGACCCTGTCTGCTTCTCTTCGTCGCCGCGCGGCGCGCATCCTGACGCCGGTCCTGTCCACGGCCCTGATCCTGACGGCCTGCGCCGGGCCGATGCGTCTTTCGGCCGAGCCCGCGCCGGTCGCGGCGCAGGTCCCATCGCAAGGCGCGCGCGGACCCATCGTCAGCGCGGCCAATCCGCTGGCGGCGGAGGCGGGCATGGCGGTGCTGCGGCGAGGCGGCTCGGCGGTGGACGCGGCGGTGGCCATCCAGGCCGTTCTGGGCCTCGTGGAGCCCCAGAGCTCGGGTCTGGGGGGCGGGGCCTTCCTGATGCACTACGACGCCGCCAGCGGGGCGGTGACGGCCTTCGACGGGCGCGAGACGGCGCCCTCGGCCGCGACGCCCGAATTGTTCTTTGAGGACGGCGAGCCGCTGGGCTTCCGCGAGGCGGTGCTGAGCGGGCGCTCCACCGGGGCGCCGGGCGCGGTGGCCATGCTGGCCATGGCCCACGAGCGGCACGGGCGGCTGGCGTGGTCCGGGCTGTTCGGCGACGCGGCGCGGCTGGCCGAGGACGGCTTCATCGTCAGCCCCCGGCTGGCGGGCATGATCGCCTCCCGGGCGCCCCAGGCCTCCACCGACTGGGCGCGGGCCTATTTCAGCGGCGCCGACGGCGAGCGGCTGGAGGCGGGGGACACCCTGCGCAACCCCGCCTACGCCGCCACGGTGCGCGCCCTCGCCGAGGACGGGCCGGACGCCCTGTATCGCGGCGACATCGCCCGGGAGATCATCGCCGCCGTGCAGGCGGGCGAGCGGCCCGGCGCCCTGAGCCTCGAGGATCTGGCCGCCTACCGCCCGGTGGCGCGCGAGGCGGTCTGTCGGGAATGGCGCCTGTATGTGCTCTGCGTGCCGCCGCCGCCGTCCAGCGGGCTGGCGGTGCTGCAACTGCTGGCCATGGCCGAGCATGTCCCGGCCGTGGACGGCGGCCCGGCCGAGGCGGACGCCTGGACCGCCTTCGCCCAGCTGCAGCGCCTGATGTACGCCGACCGCGACCGCTATGTGGGCGACGCGGACTTCGTGGCGGTGCCCGTCGCGGGCCTGCTGGACCCGGCCTATGTGGCCGGGCGCGCAGCCCTGGCGCCGACGCTGGGCGGGGCGGCCGAGCCGGGCCTGCCGCCGGGCTTCCAGCCCCGGGCCGCCGACGCCACCGCCGAGCCCGCCGGCACCTCCCACTTCGTGGTGGTGGACGCCCAGGGCAATGCGGTCAGCATGACCACCACGGTGGAGAGCATCTTCGGCTCGGGCCGCATGGCGGCGGGCTTCTTCCTCAACAATCAACTGACCGACTTCTCCTTCTCGCCCGTCGACGCGGCGGGTGTTCCGGCGGCCAATGCGGTGGCCCCGGGCAAGCGTCCGCGCTCGTCCATGAGCCCGGTGATCATCCTGGACCGCGAGGGCCGCTTCGTAGGCGCGGTGGGGTCGCCCGGCGGCACCTCCATCCTGGCCTATGTGGCCAAGGCCCTGATCGGGACCCTGGCCTGGGACCTGTCCATGCAGGACGCCATCGACCTGCCCAATCTGGTGGCGCGGGGCGACGGCTTCGGCGCGGACACCGAGATGTTCACCCCCGAGCTGCAGGCCGAGCTGGCGGCGGCGGGCATCGACCTGCGCCCCAACGCCTCGGAGAACTCGGGCCTGCACGGGGTGCTGTGGCGCGACGGCCGCTGGGACGCCGGCGCCGACCCGCGCCGCGAGGGCGTGGTGCTGACCCGCTAGGCCGACTCTGATTTCGGACTCCGGACCCTGAAAAACAGGGTCTGAATTGTCCGAATTGTCTGAAATCGCGCGCCGGGTGAGACGGCGGACCCGAAAAAACAGTGCAACGGGAGTGCAACGCCGTCGCCCGGATTTCGGACTCCGGGGCCAAGAAAACAGGGTGCGAATTGTCTGAATTGTCTGAAATCCCCTCCCTGATCGTGACGGCGGAAAGCAGTCCGCGTCCGCGCGCGGGGTCTGCTGGGCCAGTCTAGGGGATGGGGAAAGGCGGGGGGCGAAATACCGGGTGCGGCAGGCGCAAACCCTTGCGGCGTGGGGAACTGGCGTCCGGAAATGCGGGATTTCGGAGGCGCAGAGCCAGCTCACGTCCTCATGATTATTGCCAGACCCCGACGACGACGTAGCAGTAGGCCTCGCTGCAATCCAACGGCTGCGCATAGATCCAGTAGGTCTGACCCGCCTGCGGATAGAAGAGC
This sequence comes from Brevundimonas abyssalis TAR-001, assembly GCF_000466985.1. Taxonomy (GTDB): domain Bacteria; phylum Pseudomonadota; class Alphaproteobacteria; order Caulobacterales; family Caulobacteraceae; genus Brevundimonas; species Brevundimonas abyssalis. Next base: position 17,309 of record NZ_BATC01000031.1, on the reverse strand, counting down.
AGCGTGCTGGCCCCCGTGTGGGGCTGTTCATAGGCGACCTGGCGGTTCTGGAAATCGACCACGCGGAGCTGCAGGCGACTGCAATCGGTGTCGCAGGCCGCAGTCACCCGCACGGCGGAGCCCGTAGCGGGTACAGTGGACCGCCGGAAATGCTGACCCGCCGTAACGCGACTGAGGTCAAAGCTCAGGTTGGAGCTGTAAGACACGCCATCCGCCACGGCGTCCAGCCGGTCCAGCGCGCCGCGAACGTAGGCGCTCTGGGACTGGGCCTGCGCCATACCGGCCATGCCCGCGAGCACCAGGGCAATGAGCCCCATCAATCCCCGTTGTCGCATCCCACGCCCCGAACCTTAATCTGAAGGATGTCTAGCGACTCCCCCAAGTCTGGTGAAGTTGCGACGGGCTGACGGCATCTGACAAGTCCGCCGATCGTCGATTTTCGACTTTGGTTTTCGGTCGAAATGCATACCATCGGTGGAGCAGGCCGCCGAGCCGGGGCGATCCCCCTGATCACGGGGAATGTTTAGGGATACTGAACGCCATGGCGATCGCCATCCGATTACCAGCAGGGCTGAAGCCGTGGGCCGCACTCCTGTGTGCGCTCGGCGCGCTCGCTCTGGCCGATACGGCCGCCAAGGCGCAGACCCGAACAGGCGACGTGTTCCGTGATCCGTTCATTTCCGGGCCTGGCCAGGGTCCGGAGATGGTGGTTCTGCCCGCAGGGCGCTTCACAATGGGTTCGCCGGAGTCGGAGCACAGGGGATTTGGTGATGAAGGCCCCCAGCGCATGGTTGAGATCGGGCATCGCCTGGCCGTCGGCCGCTACGAAGTGAGCGTGGATGAGTTCAGCGCCTTCGCGGAAGAGACCGGCTGGAGTCCGGACGAGGTCTGCCTGAGGTGGTTCAGCGGTCAAGTGCGCGCGATGCCCGGAACGAACTGGCTATCCCCCGGGTTCGAGCAATCAGGCGGTCATCCGGTGACGTGCGTCTCATGGCTTGATGCGCAGGCCTATGTGGACTGGCTGAACCACAAGACGGGCCTCACGGACCGTGCGGACCGCTACCGCCTGCTGAGCGAGGCGGAATGGGAATACGCCGCAAGGGCCGGCTCGGACACCGATTACAGCTTTGGCGATGATGTCAGCCAGCTGGATGACCACGCCTGGTATAGCCGCGACCGCTTCCGCCCCTACGGCAACACGCATCCTGTCGGCCGCAAACTCCCCAACGCCTTCGGCCTTCATGACATGCACGGCAATGTGTGGGAGCTGGTCGAGGATTGTTATTCCGACAGCTATGAAGACGCGCCCACCGACGGCTCGGCCCGCACGAGCGATGATTGTCCCGACCGCGTCGTCCGGGGCGGCGCCTGGGACAGTGGCCCGGACTACCTGCGTTCCGCCCAGCGCTCCTATGACTGGCCGAGCAGCAGGACAAATTCGACGGGCCTTCGTGTTGCGCGGACGCTTCCCGACTAGGGAGGCGGGTGTCCTGACAGGCGCCGCCCGCTGACCGGGAGTCGAGAGCGGGAAGCGGTTCCCTGTCAGCCCCGACCGCAGTCTCCGCGCTGCCTGCAAGAGGACCCGTGGCGTCGGCGATTTATGAGTGCGCGCCCTGGCCCTTCGGGATCACCAGCCGGAAGGTCGTGCCCTCCGGACCGGTGGAGGCCAGGGTCAGTTCGCCGCCGTGGTTGGCGGCCAGTTCGCGGGCGATGGCGAGGCCCAGGCCCGTGCCCCCCGCCGAGCCCGCCACGAAGGGCTGGAACAGCCGCTCGGCCACGCGCGGGGCGATGCCCGGCCCGTCGTCGGCGATGGTGAGGATGACGCCGTCGGGTCCGATCACGGCCTCCACCGTCACCTTCCCCTTGGCCTCCTCGCCCCGCGCGCCCTGGATGGCGTGGCGGGCGTTGCGCATCAGATTGACGAGGATGCGGTGCAACTGGTCCGGGTCGGCCTGGATCAGGGCGCCGGGGGGGATCCTGCGCACCAGCCGCACCCCGCGCGGCTCCAGCCCCGCGTCCTCGGCGGCGGCGGCCACGGCGGTCTTGAGGGGCAGGGACTGGCGCTCGGGCTCCGGCTCGGCGGTCTTGCCATAGTCCAGAACGTGGGTGGCGAGGGTGGCGGCCCGGTCCAGCGCCCGCTCCAGCCGGGGCAGGGCCTTGGCCACCTGGGGGTCGGGGCTGCCGGCCAGGCGGTCCGAGGCCATCTGGGCCGAGGTCAGCATGTTCCTGAGGTCGTGGTTGATGCGCGCCACCGCCTCGCCCAGCGCAGCCAGACGGGCGCGGGAGCGCAGGGCCTGACGCACCTCCTCCTGCATGCGGGCCAGTTCGTCCTCAACCCGGCCGATCTCGTCGCGGCGGCCCTGCGGCGGCTCGGAGGCGGCCTCGGGGTCGGCGCGGAAGCGCTCGATGGAAATGGTCACCCGCCGCATGGGGCTGAGCACCAGGAAGGCCAGGGCGGCGTAGAGCAGGCCCCCGGCCGCCCCGGCCACCACCAGCGACAGCAGCAGGCTGTTGACCAGATAGGCGCGCAGCTCCTGTTTCAGGGGCTCGGCCGGGGCCACCACCTCGATGAAGTCGCCGGAGCGGTAGCGGGGCCGGGCCATCACCCGCAGCGAACGCTCGGGATGGCCCGCCAGGGTGCGCCAGGGGTCCGTCAGGCGGGCGCCGGGGTCGGACTGGCGCAGGTCGATCAGTTCGGGCGTGCGGGGCAGGGCGGGGGCCTGCAGCAGCAGACGACGCACGCCCTCCTCCTGCACCGCCACGGCCTGGACGCCGCTGATCTGCAGCAGCTGGCGGGCGGTGTCGTCCTCGACCAGCGAATAGGGCAGGGCCTCGACGCCCACCGAGGCCAGTTCGGCGGCGCGGATGCGGTCCAGCAGCCAGCGCTCGTGGAACGAGGCCGCGCTGGGCGCCAGGATCAGCCCCACCACCGCCAGGGTGAACACCCCGGTCAGCAGCAGCAGCCGCGCCGACAGGCCGTCGGGACCGCGCAGCCTGGGCAGGCGCGAGCGCATCATGCCGCGGTCCGGGGCGCGCATCATGCCGCCGCGTCCGGCGCGCGCGGGCTCAACCGCCGCATGATCAGCGGCAGCACCAGGGCCAGGAAGGCGACTCCCATCAGGGGCCATGCGAACTCGTTGAACAGGGCGCGAAGGTCAGGATCCTCATTGACCGACAGAATGTCGTTCAGCCCGTCTCCGATCCAGCAATAGATGAAATGGGCGGGCAGCAGGCCGACGAAGGTGGCCAGGGTGTAGGGCCGGAGCGGGGCCGAGACGACCCCGGCCGCTATGTTGATCAGGTGGAACGGCACCGTCACCACCAGCCGCGACACCAGCACATAGCGGAAGGTGTCGCGGTCCACCCCCTCGCAGATGCGCTGGATCAGGCCGGGCCGGGCCGCCGCCTTCTGACGAAGGGTCTCTCCCAGCGCCGACCGGCCCGCCGCATAGACGATCAGGGCGCCCACGGTGGCCCCCAGGGCGGTGGCCACGCCGCCCACCCAGGTGCCGTACAGATAGCCTGCGGCCACGGTGACGAAGACCACGCCGGGAATGACGCTGGCGGTCAGAAGGGCGAACAGCAGGGTCAGGCCCAGCAGAGTCAGCAGGTAGTGGTCCGCCACGAAGGCGTGCAGCGCCTCGCCGTGGTCCTTTAGGGTGTCCAGCGACAGATACCGGTTCCAGCCCATGCCCAGGATCAGGGCCGCGAGGGCGACCACGCCCAGGAGGGGCGCCAGCCGGACGATCCAGTGCCTGACCGTGCTTTCGCCCATGGGCTGTCTTATTCTCCTGTAAGCGCCCGGAAAGCCCGTTCGCCGTTGACTCCCGGGCCGCCCGACTTATACGCCCGCCCTTCCTGCAGCGGACATCCTTGCTCGCCGCACAACCCTGATTGCCGGAGCCTTATCGTGAAGCGGACCTATCAGCCGTCCCGACTCGTGCGCAAGCGCCGTCACGGCTTCCGTTCGCGGATGGCCACCAAGAACGGTCAGAAGATCGTTGCGCGCCGCCGCGCCAAGGGCCGCAAGCGCCTGACGGCGTAAGCGCCCAATGCGCCTTCGGGCGCAGGACGGAACCATGTTCAAAATCGAACGCCTGACTTCGCGGCCCCAGTTCCTGGCGGCCGCGAAGGGCGTTTCAAAGGCCTCCGGCGCCGTGGTGATCCAGGCCCTGGACCGGGGCGACGGCGAGGCCACGGTGGGGGTCGGCTTCACCGCCACCCGGAAGGTGGGCGGGGCGGTGGTCCGCAACCGCGCCAAGCGCCGCCTGCGCGAGGCCGCCCGGGCGCTTTTGCCCCTCCACGCCCATCCCGGATACGACTATGTGCTGGTGGCCCGTCAGGCACGCCCGACCGCGCTTGGGACCGATTGCTTGACGATGTGAAAAGCGCGCTGATAAGGCTCGCGCCCAGTTCCGGCCCGGCGTCCACGCCCGCGGCCGCTCCGTCGATCTCCGACGTCCCTTCAACGCCGACCCGTGACCCTTCCGGCCAGGACCGCTGACCCATGCAGAATGAGAGCACCCGCAACACGATCCTGTTCATCGTGTGCACCGTGGCGATCCTGCTTCTTTATCAGCTGTTCGTGCTGCAGCCCTCGACCGAGCGCCAGCGCGCCGAGCAGCAGGCCGCGGTCGAGACGACGGTCGACGGCCCCGCCACCGCCTTCCGGCCCGAGACGGCGGTGTTCACCGACCGGCGCACGGCCCTGGCCACCGGCCCGCGCGTGCCGATCAGCACCCCGACCATGGCGGGCTCGCTGTCGCTGCAGGGCGCGCGCATCGACGACCTGTTCCTGACCAACTACCGCGAGACCCTGGACGGGGAGGACCCGGTTGAGCTGTTTCGGCCGCAGGGCACCGAACACGCCTATTTCGCCCAGTTCGGCTGGCTGGGCCAGAACATCCCCGGCGTCCCCGGCCCCAACACCGAATGGACCCTGACCGAGGGCTCGACCCTGGCGCCCGGCGCGCCGGTCACCCTGACCTATGACAACGGCCAGGGCCTGCGCTTCACCCGCCGCATCGAGGTGGACGAGCAGTACGTCTTCACCCTGACCGACACGGTGGCCAATCTGGGTTCGCAGGCCATCACGCTTGCGCCCTACGGCTCGGTGCAGCGGCACGGGGTGCCCGACGACCTGGGCCGCCAGTTCATCCTGCACGAGGGCGCCATCGGCGTTCTGGGCGACCGGCTGCGGCTGGAGAAGTACCGCGACTGGGAGGACGAGCCGCGCATCGCCTATGAGTCCACCGGCGGCTGGCTGGGCATCACCGACAAATACTGGCTGGCGGCCCTGCTGCCCGACCAGACCGAGGCCATCGACGCCGAGCTGCGCGTGCGCCGGGTCGGCGAGGTCAACATCCACGAGGCCAATATCCTGGGCGCGGCGCGGGTCATCAATCCGGGCCGCCAGATCACCGAGACCCAGCGCCTGTTCGCCGGGGCCAAGCGGGCCGAGATCCTGCGCGGCTACGAGAACAGCCTGGGCATCCCGCGCTTCGACCAGGCCATCGACTGGGGCATGTTCTGGTTCCTGACCCGGCCGATCTTCCTGACGGTGGAGTTCTTCTACGGCCTGGTGGGCAATTTCGGCGTCGCCATCCTGCTGCTGACCGTGGTCATCAAGCTGCTGCTCTTCCCCCTGGCCAACAAGAGCTACGAGAGCCTCTCCAAGATGAAGATGCTCGCGCCCAAGATGGAGGAGATCAAGAAGAAGCACGGCTCGGACCCGCAGAAGCAGCAGCAGGAAATGATGGCGCTGTATCAGCGCGAGAAGATCAATCCGCTGGCCGGCTGCCTGCCGATCCTGTTGCAGATCCCGGTGTTCTACGCCCTGTACAAGGTGCTGTTCGTGACCATCGAGATGCGGCACGCGCCCTTCTTCGGCTGGATCCAGGATCTCTCCGCCCGCGACCCCACGAACGTCTGGAACCTGTTCGGCCTGATCCCGTGGGATCCCGCCTCGGTTCCGCTCATCGGCGGCCTGATCGGCGTGTCCAACACCGGCATGGGCGGGTTCACCCTGTCCCTCAGCGTGCTGGCGATCGTCTACGGCCTGACCATGTGGCTGCAGATGTCCATGAACCCGCCGCCGCCGGACCCGGTTCAGCGCAAGATCTTCGCCTTCATGCCGTTCGTGTTCACCTTCATCATGGCCCCGTTCGCGGCCGGCCTGCTGATCTACTGGGCGTGGAACAACATCCTGTCGATCCTGCAGCAGTACGTGATCATGCACCGCTTCAAGGCCGAGAACCCGATCGACAGCTTCATCGACCGGTACATCAGGAAGAAGGCCTCGTGAGCGAGTTCACCGATGAGGAGGTCGAGGCGGCGCGGGTGCTGTTCGCCCGCCCGGCCACCTTCATCATGGGCTGCGCCAAGATCGAGCAGCTGCCCGAGCCGGACCTGCCCGAGGTGGCCTTCGCCGGGCGCTCCAATGTGGGCAAGTCCAGCCTGATCAACGGGCTGGTGGGCATGCACAAGCTGGCCCGCGCCTCCAATGAGCCGGGGCGGACGCGGGAGGTGAACTTCTTCGATCTGGACGGCAAGATGCGTCTGGTGGACCTGCCCGGCTATGGCTGGGCGAAGGCGTCCAGGGGCGAGGTGAAGCGGTTCCAGAACCTGGGCCGGGACTATCTGCGCGGCCGGGTGACCCTGAAGCGGGTCTATCTGCTGATCGACAGCCGCCACGGGCTCAAGAAGGTGGACGACGAGGCCCTGGACGCCCTGGACGAAGCCGCGGTCAGCTACCAGATCGTCCTGACCAAGGCCGACAAGCTCAAGAAGGGCGAGGCCGAGGCCATGGGCGAAAAGACCCTCAAGGCCGTCTCCAAGCGCCCCGCCGCCTATCCCTTCGTGGCCGTGACCTCGGCGGAGAAGGGCCACGGCATCCCCGAACTGCGCGCCGAGATCATGCGCACGACGGGGGTGGTGCTCTAGCGGGGCTTGGGGCGCGGCTCGCGCACCCCATATGGGCGTCATGCCCAGACTTTCCGTACTCGACCTGTCGCCGGTGCCCCAAGGGTCCGACGTTTCCCAGTCCCTCGCCAACACCCTTGATCTGGCCCGACACGCCGAGCGGCGGGGCTATCATCGCTACTGGCTGGCCGAGCACCACAACATGCCGGGCATCGCCAGCGCGGCCACTGCGGTGGTGATCGGCCATGTGGCGGCGGGGACCAGCACCATCCGCGTCGGCGCCGGGGGCATCATGCTGCCCAACCACGCGCCCTATGTGATCGCCGAGCAGTTCGGCACCCTGGCGGCGCTGCATCCGGGCCGCATCGACCTGGGGCTGGGCCGCGCGCCGGGGACGGATCAGGCCACGTCGCGGGCCCTGCGCCGGACGCTGGACGGCGGGGTCGACGACTTCCCCCGCGACGTCATGGAGCTGATGAGCTGGTTCGAACCGGCCGAGGAGGGCCAGCGCATCCGCGCCACGCCGGGCGAGGGGCAGGAGGTTCAGGTCTGGATGCTGGGCTCGTCCACCTACGGGGCGCAGCTGGCGGCCCATCTGGGCCTGCCCTACGCCTTCGCCAGCCATTTCGCCCCGGCCGAGCTGGAGCGGGCGCTGGCCATCTATCGCTCGTCGTTCCAGCCGTCGAAGCGTCTGGGCGAGCCCTATGTGATGCTGGGCTACAATGCCTTCGCCGCCGACACCGACGAGGAGGCAAAGGACCTGTTCACCTCGGTGCAGCAGGCCTTCGTCAATCTGCGCACCGGCAAGGCGGGCAAGCTGCCGCCGCCGCGCCCGGGCTATGCGGAGGCGCTGGACGCGGACGCGCGCGCCATGATCGATCAGGCCCTGTCCTGTTCGGCGGTGGGCTCGCCCGAGACGGTGAAGACGCAGCTGGACGCCTTCATCGATCGTCACAAACCCGACGAGTTGATGGTCACAAGCCAGATCTTCGATCACGCCGCGCGGGTGAAGTCCTATGGGATCCTGGCGGAGGCGGCCGGACGCTGATTGGCTTCGGCCCGGCCTCCGGTCGCGGCGCCTCGAACACGTAGAAGCCCCGCTCCAGCAGCTGTCGCGCGACCTCGGCGTCCAGTGCCGTCGGCCGTGGTTCTGTGTGGTCCCCATCCATGACCCTGTAAACCGGCCGTGTTCGTGATCGGTTCCGGAATGTGGGGAACATTCCCCGCCTCGTCCGGTTGTCGGCGGTCACTCCAATGGAAGGGAAACGGCCATGACCGAGAAGACCCTGGATAACCTGTTCTACGACACCCTCAAGGACATCTATTACGCCGAGCGAAAGATCGCCAAAGCCCTGCCGAAAATGGCCCGCGGCGCGCAATCTCCTGCGCTGAAAGCCGCCTTCGAGAAGCATATCGAGGAGACCGAGGGCCAGATTGAGCGCCTGCAGCAGGTGTTCGACATCATCGGCAAGCGCGCCATGGGCAAGACCTGCGAAGCCATCGAGGGCCTCATCGCCGAGGGCGAGGAAATTCTCGAGGACTACAAGGACACGCCCGCTCTGGACGCCGGTCTGATCTCGGCCGCCCAGGCGGTGGAGCACTACGAGATCGCCCGCTACGGCACCCTGAAGCGCTGGGCCGAACTGCTGGAGCTGCCCGACGCGGTGCGCCTGCTGGACGAGACCCTGAAGGAGGAGTCGAAGACCGACTCGGACCTGAGCAAGCTGGCCGACGAGTCCCCGAACCCGCAGGCCCTGGCGGCGGAATGATAAAGCCCCTCTCCCGGCGGGAGAGGGCTGCGCGCACGGATGCGTGAGCATCCGTGGTTCGCGCGCAGGGTGAGGTCGGGGGCGTCGTCTCGCCCAACCGGCCCTCATCCCCCGCGCGCAGAACCTTCGCTGTCGCTCCGGTGCGCGGGGTCCCCTTCTCCCAATGGGAGAAGGATGAGGTGACAGCGCCGCCCATGTCCGCTATCGCGCCGGGGCGATGAACCAGGTTCCCATCACCGAAGACGAGCGGCAGTCCGAAGACCGCAGCTGGGCCACCGCCAGGACCCTGGCCGAGGCGCTGCCCTATATCCAGGTCTATGACCGCCAGACCGTGGTCATCAAATACGGCGGCCACGCCATGGGCGACGAGGCCGTGGCCAAGCAGTTCGCCGCCGACGTGGTGCTGCTGAAGCTGATGGGCGTGAACCCCGTGGTGGTCCACGGCGGCGGCCCGCAGATCAGCGCCATGCTGGACCGGGCCGGCGTGAAATCCGAGTTCGTGGACGGCCTGCGCGTCACCGACGCGGCCACCATGCAGATCGCCGAGATGGTCCTGTCGGGCGCAGTCAACAAGGAGATCGCCAACTGGATCACCGAGGCCGGGAAACAGGCCGATGTGCGCGGCGTGGGCCTGTCGGGCAAGGACGCCGGCCTGCTGACGGTGGAGAAGACCCGCCGCACCCGCCGCGACCCCGACAGCATGATCGAGCATGAGGTGGATCTCGGCTTCGTGGGCGAACCCACCAGGGTGGACCCCAAGCTGATCCGGGGCCTGATCGCCTCGGAGTCCGAGGACTGGGTGCCGGTGATCGCCCCCATCGGCGTCGCCGAGGACGGCAAGACCTACAACGTCAACGCCGACACGGTGGCGGGCGCGGTGGCCGGGTCGCTGCAGGCCAAAAGAATGCTTCTGCTGACCGATGTGAAGGGCGTGCTGGACAAGGACGGACAGGTGATCCGCCAGATGACCGTGGCCGAGGCCGAACAGCTGATCGCCGACGGCGTCGCCACCGGCGGCATGATCCCCAAGCTGGAGACCGCCATGGCGGCGGTGAAGGCCGGGGTCGAGGCGGTGGTCATCCTGGACGGACGGCGCAGCCACGCCATGCTGGTGGAGCTGTTCACCGAGCACGGCGCCGGAACCCTGGTGAAGGCGTGAGCCCGTCCCTCGATCACGTCGAGCACTGGGTGTTCGACATGGACAACACCCTTTATCCGGCCGAATGCGGCCTGATGGGGCGGGTGCAGGACCGCATCAACGCCTTCTTCGTGCGCACCGTGGGCATGGGCCCGGCCGAGGCGCGCCAGCTGCAGCTGAAATATCTTCGCGACCACGGCACCTCGCTGAGCGGCCTGATGCTGAACCATCGGGTGGACCCCGGCGCCTTTCTGGACGAGGTGCACCGGGTCGAGCTGGACTGCCTGACGCCGGACCCGGTGCTGCGGGATGGTCTGTCGCGCCTGCCGGGGCGGCGGCTGATCTTCACCAACGGGGCGGCGGCCCATGCGGAGCGGGTGCTGGACGCCCTGAAGATCGCCGACCTGTTCCACGACGTGTTCCACATCGAGGCCTCGGACCTGATCCCCAAGCCGGACCCGCGCGCCTTCACCCGCATGATCGAGCGGCACGGGGTCGATCCGCGCCGCGCCGCCTTCTTCGAGGACACCGAGAAGAACCTGAAGCCCGCCGCCGACATGGGCATGGCCACGGTGCTGGTGGGCGCCCACGCCCCGGCCTCCACCGCCCCCTTCGTGGATCACCGCACCGAGACCCTGCCGCCGTTCCTGAACCGCCTGCCCTTGAGAGACGCCGCATGACCCATCCGCTGGAATCCGTGATCGAAACCGCCTGGGAAAATCGCGCCGATCTGTCGCCGTCCACGACCGGGCAGGCGCGCGACGCGGTGATGGAGGCCCTGGACCTGCTGGACTCCGGTCAGGCCCGGGTGGCCTCGCGCGGCGAGGACGGCGTCTGGACCACCCACCAGTGGCTGAAGAAGGCGGTGCTGCTGTCCTTCCGCCTCAACGACAACACGGTCATGTCCACGGCGGGCAAGGGCTTCGGCTCGCCCCACGCCGGTCACGGCCCCTGGTGGGACAAGGTCCCCAACAAGTTCGGGACCTGGCACGCCGAACAGTTCCGCGCCGCGGGCTTCCGCGCCGTGCCGGGCAGCTTCGTGCGCCACGGCGCCTTCATCGGCCGCAATGTGGTCCTGATGCCCTCCTTCGTGAACATCGGGGCCTATGTGGACGAGGGCGCCATGGTGGACGCCTGGGCCACGGTCGGGTCGTGCGCCCAGATCGGCAAGAATGTGCACCTGTCCGGCGGGGCGGGCATCGGCGGGGTGCTGGAGCCCCTGCAGGCCAACCCCACCATCATCGAGGACGGCTGTTTCATCGGCGCCCGCGCCGAGGTGGCCGAGGGCGTCATCGTGCGCGAGGGCGCGGTGCTGGCCATGGGCGTCTATCTGTCGGCCTCCACGAAGATCGTGGACCGGGCCACCGGCGAGGTGTTCCGGGGCGAGGTGCCGGCGTATTCCGTCGTGGTGCCCGGCGCCCTGCCCGATCCCAACGGCGGGCCGTCCCTGTACTGCGCCGTCATCGTCAAGCGCGTGGACGCCCAGACCCGGGCCAAGACCGGCGTCAACGAACTGCTGCGGGACTGATGAGCGAACCCGACGACAAGACCGAAGGCCCTGCGCCCAGCTGGGGCCCCATGCGCTCGTTCGGGCGCATCCGCTCGCGCACGCTGAAACCGCGCCAGGCGGCCCTGTTCGACACCCTGCTGCCGACCATCGCCCTGCCCGACCCCGAGGCGGGGCCGATCGATCCGAAGGCCCTGATGCCCGAGGCGACCGAGGTCTGGATCGAGATCGGCTTCGGGGGCGGCGAGCATCTGGCCGAACAGGCGCGACGTCATCCCCACGCCCTGATGATCGGCTGCGAGCCCTTCCTGAACGGGGTGGGTTCGGCCCTGCGTCATGTGGAGGAGATGGGGCTGAAGAACGTGCGCCTGCACGCCGGGGACGCGCGGGCGGTGATGGCGGCCCTGCCGGACGCCAGTCTGGACCGGGTCATGATCCTGTTCCCCGACCCCTGGCCCAAGGCGCGGCACAACAAGCGCCGCCTGATCCAGGACGAGACGGCGGTGGAGATCGCGCGGGTGCTGAAGCCCGGCGGCCGGCTGCGCTTCGTCACCGACTGGAAGGACTACGCCGCCTGGGCCCACGAACGGTTCCTGCGCACCGAGGGGCTTGAATGGCAGGCCGAGCGGGCCGACGACTGGCGCACCGCGCCCGCCGACCATGTCACCACCCGCTATGAGGAAAAGCAGCTGGGCGACACCCCGCCGCTGTTCCTTGAGTTCGTGCGGACCTGATCAGCTCTGGTCGGGGATGATCGGCGGGGGCGATCCCTGCGGATCGGGATGGCCGGTGGTGCGGTACTTGACCGTCTCGGGCGAGATGACACCGGCCGAGACGATGAACTGGATGGCCTCGTTCAGGGTCCAGTCCAGCCACACCAGCCGCTCCACCGGCACGATCTCCACATAGCCCGAGGTCGGGTTCGGCGTGGTCGGCACATAGACCGCCGCCAGCTCCTCGCCCGTGTCCGAGGCGCGGAAGCGCTGGGTGACCAGGCCCACGGTGCGCATCTCGGGCGAGGGGAACTCGATCAGCACCACCTTCTGGGCGCCTCGGTGGGGGACTGGAAGCTGGCGATCAGCTGGCGCGCCGAGCCATAGACCACGCTGCCCACCGGGATGCGGGTGATGAAGTCCTCCACCATCCGGCCCACCAGCCGCCCGATGACGCCCTTGGCCATTAGCCCGATCACCACCAGGGCCCCCAAGGCCACCACGATGTTCAGCACGGTGGAGGTCACCGGATGCAGCAGGAAGCCTTCCAGCCCCGGGGCGATCATCAGGACCGTGGCGTTGAACGGTCCGGTCATCAGCCCGCCCACGAAGGCGGCCACCTGCAGCACCAGCCACAGCACCCAGAGCGTCAGGGCCAGCGGCGCCACCGCCACAGCGCCCACCACCAGGGCCTCGGAGGCGCGGGCGGCCCAGGACTTCACCCGGATCCGGGTCAGGCGAAGTTCCTCGTCGGTGAAGGCCCAGCGTTTCATCAGAAATCCACCGCCAGGCCTTTTTTCTCCCAGTCGCCATAGCGCGTCGGCTCGGCCCCGCGCGGCCCGCCCTGTTCGGGCGGCAGGTCCAGCGGCGGCGCGGCGGCGCGGCGGGCGGCGGCCTCCTCCAGCGCGCGGCGCGCGGCGGGGCTCAGGGGCTTGTCCTGGGCGGCGTCCGGCAGGTCCGGGTTCAGCAGGACAGGAATGTCATCGGCGGGCTGATCGGTCACGGGCGGAAGCTCTTGAGGCGGGGACGGTCCCGCTCCACATAGTATGCAACAGGGGCGGCGACAAAGCCCGCCCGATCATTCACACGGAAAACGATGAACCACATCAAGACCTTCATCCTGCTGGCCGCCATGACCGCCCTGTTCGTGGGCGTCGGTTATCTGATCGGCGGGGCCACAGGCATGCTGATCGCCCTGGTGTTCGCGGTGGCGCTGAACTTCGTCAGCTACTGGAACGCCGACAAGATCGTGCTGAAGATGTACCGGGCCCAGCCGGTGGACGAGAGCCACCCCGACCCGGTGGTGCGCAACTATGTGGCCGACACAAAAGCCATGGCGGCGAGCGCGGGCCTGCCCCTGCCCAACATCGTCATCATCCCCAATGACCAGCCCAACGCCTTCGCCACGGGCCGCAATCCCGACAACGCGGCGGTGGCGGCCACCACCGGTCTGCTGCGCATGCTGAACCGGGCCGAGATCCGCGGCGTCATGGCCCACGAACTGGCCCATGTGAAGAACCGCGACACCCTGGTCATGACGGTGACGGCGACCATCGCCGGCGCCATCGCGGCCCTGGCCAATTTCGCCCTGTTCTTCGGCGGGCGCGACCGGCCCGGCGGCATCATCGGGACCCTGGCCATCATGCTGCTGGCGCCCATGGCGGCCGCGCTGGTGCAGATGGCCATCAGCCGCACCCGCGAATACGGCGCGGACCGGGTGGGCGCGGAGATCGCGGGCGACCCCCAGGCCCTGGCGTCGGCGCTGGCGAAGATGGAGCGCTACGCCCGCGGCGAGCTGAACGTGGCGGCCGAGCGCAATCCCGCCACCGCCCACATGTTCATCATCAATCCCCTGAACGGAAAGGGCGCTGACAACCTGTTCTCGACCCACCCGGCCACCGCCAACCGCATCAAGGCCCTCAACGAAATGGGCGGCGGATCGCGCCCGGCCTTCTTCGCCGAGCCGGAAGCCCCGCGCGCCGGCGCCTTCGTGCCGGTGACGGGCGAGCGGCGCGGGCCGTGGGGGTGAGGGGGGCAGATGCTACGGGTTGTGGCGGGTGGCTAGGAGACGTTCCAGAACGGCGTGTCCACGCCCCTCGCCCACGTCGCATCGAACTCGTGCGACGTGATCTCTTCTGCAGTCACGCCCTGGAAAATGGTAGGAAGGGAGCCCTCAATAAGAGAGGGACATGGCTTGCCACCGCGCTCCTCGATCTCAATGCTATTTCGAGTCACGCTTCCGTCAGGAAAGACCTCGGCAGAGCGCAGGACCGCGTCGGCTTCTTCGTCTAACTCATAGAGCAGCCAAATCGGCTCGCCCGGAGGGACGTGAAGATCGGGCCAGCGCGCACGAAGGTGCTTCAGCATTGGTAGAACGTAGCGCCACGCTGAACTCCCGCAAGGGGGCGACAACAGTCGCCGCTCAACAGCGCCGGCAAGCCAACCGCCGGGCTACCCGAACACCTCCACCCCGATCTCCCCGGACACGTCCAGCCAGGCGCGCTTCATGCCCTGGCTGTTGAAGGGATCGGCGCGGTTGCCGTGGCGGTCCAGGGCGATCAGGCCGCCGTCGCCGCCCATGGCGCCGATCCGGTCGATGACGGCGCGGGCGGCCGGGGCCAGGGGCTGGTTGGCGGCCACGCGCCAGGCGGTCTGGGCGGCGGCGGCGGTGCGGATGAAATACTCCCCCTGGCCGGTGCAGGACACCGCCGCATGGTCGTCGGCCCAGGTGCCGGCGGCGGGTATGGGGGTGTCGCCCACGCGGCCGGGCATCTTGCCGAACACCCCGGCGGTGGAGGTGGCCGCCGCCAGGCGCCCCTGCGCGTCCAGCACCACGCAGCCCACGGTGCCGTGGGCCAGGGTTCCGGGCGGATGGTTGTCGTCGCCCTGTCCGGCGCGGGTGAACCAGGCCTCGGGATCGTCCACCGCCTCCAGTCGCTGATCGCGGGCGAAGTCGGCGGCGCCCTGGCCGGCCAGCATGACGTGGGGGGTCTTCTCCATCACCGCCCGGGCGGCGCGGATGGGGTTGCGGAAGCCCTGCAGCGCGGCCACGGCCCCGGCCTTCTGGGTGGCGCCGTCCATCAGGCTGGCGTCCAGCTCATAGCGGCCATCCAGATTGGGCGAGGCCCCGCGCCCGGCCACATAAAGCCCGGAGTCCTCCAGCAGCACCACCGCCTCCACCGTCACGTCCAGAGCCGAGGCGCCGTCCGCCAGGCGCGCGGCCATGGCCTCGACCACCGCGCGCATGTTGGCGATCTCGCGGTCGTAGTTTTCCGACCGGCGGGCGCCGGCGCCGCCGTGCAGAACGAGGGCTGGACGGGTCATGATCGGGTCTTCCTGAAGCGTTCGCCCTTTTCACGGGCCTTTGCGCTCATTAGCCTTCGAAGGAGACGGGCGCCACCGCCCGCACACCAGCTTCAACGAGGTTCGATTTGCGCGCGGTCCTGTCCCATGCCCCCGGCGGCCCCGAGACCCTGACGGTCGAGGAGGTCAACGACCCCACCCCCGGCAAGGGCCAGGTGGTGATCGAGGTGAAGGCGGTGGGGATCAATTTCCCCGACACCCTGATCATCGAGGACAAGTACCAGTTCAGACCCGAGCGCCCCTTCTCCCCCGGCGCCGAGGTGGCCGGGGTGGTCGAGGCGGTGGGCGAGGGCGTCAAGAATGTGCGCAAGGGCGACCGGGTCATCGCCGTGCCCGGCTGGGGCGGGCTGGTGGAGCGCATCGCCGTGCCCGCCACCCACGTCATCCCCATGCCCAAGGAGATGTCCTTCGAGGAGGGCGCCGCCCTCGTGATGACCTATGGCACCAGCTACTATGCGCTGAAGGACCGGGCGCGGCTGAAGGAGGGTGAGACCCTTCTGGTGCTGGGCGCGGCGGGCGGCGTGGGCGCCGCGGCGGTCGAGCTGGGCAAGGCCATGGGCGCGCGGGTCGTGGCCGCCGCCTCCACCGGCGACAAGGTGGAGTTCGCCCTGGAGCTGGGGGCCGACAACGGCCTGATCTATCCCACCGGCCCCATGGACAAGGCGGCCCAGAAGGAGCTGTCCGGCGAGCTGAAACTGGCCACGGGCCGCGACGGCGCCGATGTGGTGTTCGACGGCGTCGGCGGCGACTACGCCGAGCCGGCCGTGCGGGCCATGGACTGGGACGGCCGCTATCTGGTGGTGGGCTTCCCGGCGGGGATCCCGTCCCTGCCGCTGAACCTGACCCTTTTGAAGTCGGTGTCCATCGTCGGGGTGTTCTGGGGCGCCCATGTGGCCCGCGAGCCGGAGCAGCACGCCGCCAACATGGCCGACCTGATGCGCCTGTACGCCGAGGGCAAGATCCGGCCCCGGGTGTCGCGCACCTTCCCCCTGCACAAGGCGGGCGAGGCCATCCAGGCGCTGGGCGACCGTCAGGCCCTGGGCAAGATCGTGGTCACGGTCGAGGACCGGTGACCGCCGTCGCCCTCAACCCGGCTGTGGATTTGACGGCGGGCGCGCAGGCCCTCGCCGGGCGCGGCCGGGCGCGGGTGGCGGGCGTCCTGACGACGGAGGCCGCTCAGGCGCTGCACGGGGCTCTCGCCGACGACGGCCTGGCCTGGCGGCGCAGTCTGGACAATCCGGCCAATGTGGACGTGCCGGTCAGCGTGTTCGAGGGGCAGCCCGTGGATGAGCAGGCCCGGCTCATCGCCATGGTTCACGAGGGCGCCCGCGACGGCTTCCAGTATGTCTACGACCGTTTCCGCATCGGCTACGGGGTCCAGACCGGCGAGGCCATGCCGCAGGCGCTGGCCGAACTCTACACCCTGTTCAACAGCGAGCCGTGGCTGGACTTCGCGCGGCGCCTGACCGGGGACGAGCGCATCGCCCATGTGGACGCCATGGCCACCCGCTTCGGGCCGGGCCAGTTCCTCAACGGCCACAATGACCACCATGAGAAGGCCGGGCGGCTCTACGCCTATGTGCTGAACCTGTGCCCGCGCTGGCGGGCGGAATGGGGCGGGCTGCTGCTGTTCAAGGACGATGCGGGCGAGGTGGTGGAGGCCTTCACCCCCGGCTTCAATGTGCTGAACGTGTTCCGCGTGCCCCAGGCCCATGCGGTGTCCATGGTCACGCCCTTCGCCGGCGCCCCGCGTCTGTCGATCACCGGCTGGTGGCGCACGCACCCCTGAGCCTGTCTCCTCCCCCATAAGCGCAGCGCATGGGGGAGGGGGACCGCGAAGCGGTGGAGGGGGCGAACCTCGAGCACGGTGGATGGGGTCGCCCCTCCACCACTCCTTC
>NZ_BATC01000032.1 GCF_000466985.1 Brevundimonas abyssalis TAR-001 | reverse complement strand
ATTTCAGACTATTCAGACTATTTGGACCCTGTTTTTTTCCGCGCCCCGCGTCTGAAACCGCGCCGCCCGGATGCTATGGACGCCCATGATCGACATCCACGGACCCTGCCCTGACCGCTTTTCCGGCGTGAAAGACGCCTTCGCCGCCAATTTCACCGACGCCCCCGAGGGGCTCGACGAACTGGCCGCGCGCTTTTCCGTCTGCATCGGCGGCGAGACGGTCGTGGATCTGTGGGCCGGTCATGCGGACGCCGCAAAGACCACGCCCTTCACCGACCGGTCGCTGGTCCCGGTCTTCTCCACCGGCAAGGTGGTCATGAGCCTGATGATCGCCACCCTGGTGGAGCGGGGCCTGGCCGCCTACGATGCGCCGGTGGCCGAGGTCTGGCCCGCCTTCGGCCAGGCGGGCAAGAACCGGATCACCCTGGGCCAGATGATGAGCCATCAGGCGGGTCTGGCCGGCTTTGACGAGACTGTCGATCCGACCGTCTGGTTCGACCCCGAGGCGGTGCTGGAGCGGCTGGCCGCCCAGGCCCCCCTGTGGGCGCCCGGAACCGCGTCCGGCTATCACCCCATCACCATCGGCTATCTGGCGGGCGAGGTGTTTCGCCGGCTGGACGGGCGGAGCATGGGCACGGCCCTGCGCCAGGATTTCGCCGAGCTTTTCGATCTGGACCTGTGGATCGGCCTGCCCGAGGACCAGCACGATCGGGTGGCCCAGCTGCGCAAGCCCTCGGCCGCGCCGGACCTGGGGACCATCGACGCGGTCAAGAAATCTGCATTTCTCGACCGCGGCTCCGCCCCCGGCGGACGCGGCTCCGCCGAGTGGCGCAAGATGGAGATCCCGTCCGCCAACATGCACGCCCGCGCCGACGCCCTGGCCCGCATCATGGGGGTGCTGGCCAACGGCGGCACGCTGGACGGCAAGGTCATCCTGTCGCCGGAGACCCTGGCGGAGGCCACCCGCGAGCGCATCCACGGCCCGGACCGCGTCCTGCCCTTCACCATCCCCTGGGCGGCGGGCTGGATGCGCAACGAGGGCCTGGACATCTTCGGCCCGAATCCCGAGACCCTGGGCCACTGCGGCTGGGGCGGCTCCTGCGCCATGGCGGACCCGAACACGAACGTTTCAGCCGCCTACGTCATGACCCGCCAGTCGCCGCACCTGATCGGCGACCCGCGCGCCCTGCGCCTGTTCGAAGCGCTCTACGCAGCGATCTAGGCGGGTCCGGCCGCGTCCTTCAGGGCCCGGCGCGCGGCTCGCGCCCGGTGCATGGCCGCGGCCAGGAACACCGCCGCCCCGCCCCAGATGAAGGCGAAGCTGACCAGCCGGGTCAGGTTGAACGGCTCGCCCTGGGACACCCCGATGACGAAGCTGAGGTCGGGGCGATGAACTGGATGAAGCCGATGGTCGACAGGGGCATCCGCCGCGCGGCCCAGGAAAACAGCACCAGCGGCGCCACCGTCATCGGTCCGGCCAGGAACAGCCAGAAGGCGGCGGCCGGGCTGTCGGTGAAGTGGCCCAGCCCCTGATGGTGCAGCCAGATCAGCCAGGCGAGGCCGAACGGCGCCATGATCAGGCATTCCACCAGCAGGCCTGTCTGGGCGTCCGCCTGCACCCGTTTGCGGATGACTCCGTAGGCGGCGAACGACACGGCCAGGGCCAGCGACACATAGGGCAGGCCGCCGATGGCCACACCCTGCAGCACCACCCCCATGGCCGCCAAGGCGATGGCCACATAACCCAGCCGGCTGATCCGCTCCCGGAACAGCCAGGCCCCCAGCGCCATGTTGAACAGGGGGTTGAGGTAATAGCCCAGGCTGGTCTCCAGCGTCCGCCCGCTGTTCACGGCCCAGACGAAGATGAACCAGTTGACGGCGATCAGGGCGGTGGAGAGGGTCAGCCACATCAGGGTGCGCGGATTGCGCAGCACCCGCCGCACCTGATCCGACTGTCCCGCCAGCCACACCAGCCCCGCCGCGAGCAGCACGCCCCACACGGCCCGGTGGCCCATGATCTCGCCGGCGTCCGCGCCGATGCGGCCCATGGGCTGATAGACGAGGGGCGACAGGCCCCACAGGACGTAACAGGCGACCCCGGCGATCAGGGCCGCGCGGGCGGAGTCGCCCCCGCCCGCCGGTTGGCCGGTCATGGCGAGGTCCTTATCCCACGGTCAGGGTGCGGTATCCGCTGGCGGTCTTCAGCATGCCCTGCTCGTCCAGAAGCTGGGCGATCTGCACGGCGTTCAGGGCCGCGCCCTTGCGCAGGTTGTCCGACACCACCCACAGGTTCAGGCCGTGCTCCACGGTCGGGTCCTTGCGGATGCGCGAGACGAACACCGCGTGCTCCCCGGCGGCGTCCACCGGGGTGATGTAGCCGTCGTCCTCATGCTTATCGATCACCATGATCCCGGGCGCGTCGCGCAGGATGGCCCGGGCCTCCTCCACCGCGATGGGGCGCTCGAACTCCAGCGTTACGGCCTCGGAGTGGCCCACGAACACCGGCACCCGCACGCAGGTGACGGTCAGCTTGATGTCGGGGTCCAGCATCTTGTGGGTCTCGTCCCACATCTTGGCTTCCTCGTCGGTGTAGCCGTCGTCGCGGAACTCGCCGATGAAGGGCAGGACGTTGAAGGCGATCTGCTTGGGGAACTTCTTCGGCGTGGCGTCGCCCAGGCCATAGATGGCCTTGGTCTGGTTCCACAGCTCGTCCATGCCTTCCTTGCCCGCGCCGGACACGGACTGATAGGTCGACACCACCGCGCGCTTGATCTTCGCCGCGTCATGCAGGGGCTTCAGCGCCACCACCAGCTGGGCGGTGGAGCAGTTGGGGTTGGCGACGATGTTCTTCTTCTTCGCCAGCTTGATGTGATCCGGGTTCACCTCGGGCACGATCAGCGGCACGTCGGGGTCCTTGCGGAAGGCCGAGGAGTTGTCGATCACGATGGGGCCGGCCTTGCCGATCTTCTCGGACCATTCCCGCGACACCGCGCCGCCCGCCGACATCAGCACCAGGTCCACTGTCGAGAAGTCGAACTGCTCGATGTCCTGGCAGCGGATGGTCTTCTCGCCGAACGAAACCTCGTTCCCCTTGGACTTGCGCGAAGCCAAGGCGTGCATCTCATCCACCGGGAAGTTCAGCTCTTCCAGGATGGCCAGCATTTCCCGGCCCACATTGCCGGTGGCGCCAACGATGGCGACGCGATAGCCCATGATCTCGATCCTGTTCCGAAAGGGGGAGGTTTGCGCGCGGACGCGCATGCCCATTGCATTTAGTCCTTCGCACCCGCGAAGCAATCGCTTTGCAGCCCCGTTTCGAGCCTTTATGCGCATTTCCATGCCCTCCCTGACCCGCGCCGCCTATGACCGCCGCCTTCAATCCGGCGCCCTGACCGCCGACCCCGCCCAGGAAACCGCCATCGCGGCCCTCAGCCGGCTGGAGCGCGATCTGGCCAGGGGCGGGCGGCTGTTTCGCAAGCCGCCGCGGGTCAAGGGGCTGTACCTCTGGGGGCCGCCGGGCCGGGGCAAGTCCATGCTGATGGACCTGTTCTACGCCGAGGCGCCTGAGCCGAGGAAAACCCGCGCCCACTTCCATGCCTTCATGGCCCGGGTCCACGACCTGATCCGCCAGTGGCGCGAAGGCGACGCGGCCCAGCGCAAGGTCGTATTCGGCCAGTCCAAGGGCGACGACCCCATCGCCCCCACCGCCGAGCTGATCGCCTCGGAGGCGCGCCTGCTGTGCTTCGACGAACTGCAGGTCACAGACATCGCCGACGCCATGATCCTCGGCCGTCTGTTCGAGGCCCTGTTCGAGCACCAGGTGGTGCTGGCCGTCACCTCCAACCGCGCGCCGGACTCCCTCTACGCCAACGGCATCAACCGCCCGCTGTTCGAGCCCTTCATCGACATGATCCAGGACCGCTGCGAGGTCGTGCAGATGGCGGGCGGGCGCGACTGGCGCCTGGCCCGCATGGCCAATTCGCGACTGTGGTATTCGGGGGTGGACATGGGACGCTCCCAGGCCTTCGAGCACCTGTGGGAAGACCTCAAGGGCGATGAGCCTGAAGAACCCGCCCATCTGGCGGTTGCGGGCCGCGACGTGGTGATCGAGCGCACGGCGGGCGGCCTGGCGCGGGCCACTTTCGCCGAACTGTGCGCCCGCCCGCTGGGCGCTTCGGACTATCTGGCCATGGCCGAGCGGTTCCACACCCTGTTCCTGGAGGGCGTGCCGGTGCTGGGCCCCGACAGAGAGCAGGAGGCCCGCCGTCTGGTCACCCTGATCGACGCCCTCTACGAGGCCCGCACCCGGCTGGTGGTGCTGGCCGAAGCGGCGCCGGGAGCCTCTATCCCAAGGGCGTCGGGGCCTTCGAGTTCGAACGCACCGTCTCGCGCCTGAACCAGATGTCTTCCGCCGACTGGCTGGAGCAGGCTGACGCGGCCTGACGGCCCCTTTTCCCCGATGCGGCCTCGGGGCTAGAATGGGGAAAGCATCGGGAGGGTTTCATGCACATGTTCCGTCTGGCCGCCGTCGTGGCCGCCCTGTCTCTGTCCGCCGGAGCCGCTTCGGCCCAGGTGACGCCCCAGGCCGTGTCCGACTGGCTCTCCGGCCGGGCGCTGACGCCGGAACTGGTCACCGAAGGTGAGGAAAGCTTCATCCGCGTCCAGGACGAAGGTTTGACCTGGCTTCTGTTCTTCTACGGCTGTGAGGCCCAGGGTTGCGACAGCCTGCAGTTCGGCGCCGGCTTCACCAATGACAGCATCACCCAGGACATGGTCAACGCCTGGAACCGCGATCGACGCTTCCTCAAGGCCTACTTCGAGGCTGGCGAAGAGGGGTCGGCCATCGTCCAGTATGACATGATCCCCACAGCGGGCGCGCCCATGGATCACCTGTCAGACCATGTCGACCTGTGGCGCGGAACCCTCGCGGACTTCGCCGTCCACGTCGGCTACCTCCAGGCGGCCGCGGAGGCGGAATAGAAAAAGGGCGGAGCCGAGGCTCCGCCCTTTCGCATTTCAGACGCCCTGAAGAGGGCTCAGGCCAGCGAGCCGTCGATGTCTTGGCAGGCCTTGATCAGGCCCTTCACCGAGTCCACCGAGGTCTTGAACATGGCCTTTTCGTCGTCGTTGGTGTCGAACTGGATGATCTTCTCCACCCCGTTCGCGCCGATCAGGGCGGGCACGCCCACGTACATGTCCGACACGCCGTACTCTCCCGACAGCCAGGCGGCGATCGGCAGGACGCGCTTCTGGTCCTTCAGATAGGACCGGGCCATGGCGATGGCGCTCTCGGCCGGGGCGTAGAAGGCCGAGCCGGTCTTCAGCAGGGCCACGATCTCGCCGCCGCCCTTGCGGGTGCGCTCGACGATGGCGTCCAGCTCGGCCTGGGTCATGAAGCCCTGCTTGACCGCGTCCGGCAGGGGCAGGCCGCCGATGGTGGAGTGGCGCACCATGGGCACCATGTCGTCGCCGTGGCCGCCCAGGGTCCAGGCGTTGATGTCCTTGATGGACACGCCGGTCTTCTCGGCCAGGAACCAGGCGAAGCGCGCCGAATCCAGCACGCCGGCCATGCCAACCACCTTCTCCTTGGGCAGACCCGAGAACTTCTGCAGGGCCCAGACCATCGCGTCGAGGGGGTTGGTGATGCAGATGACGAAGGCGTTCGGCGCGTGGGCCTTGATGCCCTCGCCCACGGCCTTCATGACCTTGAGGTTGATCCCGATCAGGTCGTCGCGGCTCATGCCCGGCTTGCGCGGCACGCCGGCGGTGACGATGCACACGTCGGCGCCGGCGATGTCGGCATAGTCGTTGGCGCCCTTCAGGGTCACGTCCGAGCCGAACACGGCGGTGGCCTCAACGATGTCCAGCGCCTTGCCCTGCGGCGTGCCCTCGGCGATGTCGAACAGGATCACGTCGCCCAGCTCTTCGCGGGCGGCGATGTGAGCCAGGGTGCCGCCGATCATTCCGGCGCCGATGAGGGCGATCTTGGCGCGAGCCATGGGCGAGTCTCCAGTTGAGTGGCCTGTCGCGCGGTCGCGCGGCTTGAGGCCATGGGATGGTCCTTGAGGCCCGTCGGCGTCTTGCGCGCTTTGAGGCCGGGATGGTGGGAGGTTGAAACCTTGGCGGCGGTCTAGACCCGAGCCGGGCGCGCCGCAAGGGTCAGGCGGCGAAGCGGGCGAAGGCGGCGGCCACCTGTTCATAGGCCGGGCGCTTGAACGGCACGATCAGGTCGCAGACCTCCTCCAGCGCACCCCAGCGCCAGGCCTCGAACTCGATGGGCGGCCAGGCGGTCAGGTCGATCTCGGTCTCGTCGCCCGTGAAGCGCAGGGCGAACCACTTCTGCTTCTGGCCCTTCCAGCCGCGCGCGATCTTCGCGCCGGAGACTTCGGACGGGAAGTCGTAGGTGATCCAGCCCTCGGTGGCGGCCAGCAGGTCCGCGGACCGGACCCCGGTCTCCTCCAGCAATTCCCGCCGGGCCGCCGCTTCCCAGTCGCCCCGCTCGGCTTCATCGCGATCGACGCCGCCTTGCGGAAACTGCCAGCACCAGGGTTCCGGGGTCTTGGCCCTGCGGCCGAGCCAGACCCGGCCGTCCGGATGGAACAGCACCACGCCCACATTGGGCCGGTACAGGGACAGGTCGACCACTAGCGGCCCGACCGCCGGGTCATGGCCGAGGCAGGCGCCAGCTGCAGGCCCCGGTCCGACAGGCCGTCGGCCCAACGGGCGGCCGCCTCCACCGTCACGGGATAGGAGAAACCGGCGCCCAGGGCGTCGCCGTTCTCGCGGGCGGCGGCCTCCAGGGCGTTCAACTGGGCCACGATGGCGGCGGGGCTCTGGACCTCGTCAATGATGCGATCGGCGCTGCCGCGGGCGTAGGCGCCGGGACGGCGGCTGGCCGATCCGTCGTCCACAAAGGCCAGGCCCCGGCTTCGCATCACCCCCAGGAAGGCCGACATGGCGCCGTCCGAGGCGACGAAGCGGTCGCCCAGATAGTTGGTCACCCCGAAATAGCCCGTCGCGCGGCCCAGCAGCCAGTCCAGCCTCTGGCGGATGTCATCGGGCCCGGCGTTGGCCAGCAGGGTGTAGGGGCCGGGATCGTTGTCGGGATAGCCCGTCGGCTCCATGGGGATCTCGATCAGGACCTCGTGGCCGTGGGCGCGGGCCAGGTCGATCCAGCCCTGTAGTCCCTCGGCGTAGGGCACGAAGGACAGGGTCACCTCGGCCGGCAGGCGTTCGATGGCGGCGCGGGTGGTGACGGCGTTCAGGCCCAGTCCCCCGACGACGAGGGCCACGCGCGGGCGGCCATTGGGACGGAAGGGCCGGGCGTAGGCCTGGGCCGGGGTGCGGCCGTCGGCGTTGATCACCGGCAGCGGGCCGTTGGGTCCGGGCTGGCTTAGACCCGTGATCGGGGCTGCGGGCAGGGGATCGGCGGGCGGGCGGCGCGGCGCGGTTATGGACGAACCACCGCCGGCGCTGGCCCCGTCGGGAAGAGTGATCAGGGCCTCGCCCGCGATGGGCCCGCCCTCGTCATCGAGTTCGAAGCCGGGCGCGGTCAGGTCCTGGTACAGGCCCAGGGTGTCGAGGGTGAACGCCTCCATGCCGGTGGGCGGCTCGGCGGCCGGCGCGTCGGGGCGGGTCAGGGAGGCGCGGGCCGAAGGGCTTCCCGCAGTCGGATCGCCCAGCACCAGGATGAACAGTCCCGCTGCGCCGATCAGCAGCGTCAGGGCCGCGCCCACGGCCACCACGGGTCGGCGCAGAAAGGCCAGAACCCGCGACAGCCCGGCCGTCGGGCGACGGCGGGGAGCCGTTCCAGCGGTGGCGGCCAGGGCGGAATGACGTTTGGCGAACATGTGCAGGCTTGCGGAACTCGGCTGCCGGACTAACGCCCCATGTTCGCAGTGCGCCGGTTAAGAAAGCCTAACGCGGCGTTCACCATGTAACGATCAGTCCTCGGGGCCGGTCTCCGCCACGCGGATGGTCTCTTCCGGCTCGGGCAGGGTGACCACCACGGTCTCCGGCGCGGCGGCCAGCTGGGCCAGGTTTCCGCCGGCGCGAAGCACGTCCAGCGCCCGCTGCAGCTGGTAATCCTCGTCCTCGGGGTGATCCTCGCCCGGCGCTTCGCGCGGCGTGTGCGCCCCGCGCCGCTCGGCCCCGATGGAGGAGTCCAGGGCGTTGGAATAGGCCGCTTCGCTGTAGATGAAGGACGAACGCGAGACGATGCGCGCCTCGGCGGCGGTGCGCGCCACCTCAAGATCCGGCTCGATGCCGATCTTCTGGATCGACTGGCCAGAGGGGGTGTAATAGCGCGCCGTGGTGATCGACAGGGCCCCGTCGCGGCCTTCGCGCAGCGGCAGAACCGTCTGCACCGAGCCCTTGCCGAAGCTGGTCAGTCCCACCAGCGTGGCCCGCTCGTGATCCTGGAGAGCCCCCGCCACGATCTCCGACGCCGAGGCCGAGCCATAGTTGATCAGCACCGCGATGGGCAGGCCGTCGGCCAGATCCCCGGCCTGGGCGGCGTAACGCTCGATCTGTTCGGGGGTGCGGCCGCGCTGGCTGACGATCTCGCCCCGCTCCAGGAAGGCGTCCGACACGGCGATGGCGGCGGTCAGCAGGCCCCCGCCATTGTTGCGCAGATCGAGCACGTAGCCCTGGATGTTCGGGTTCTCTGCCTTCAACTCGGCCATGACCGTGTTCAACTCACGGCCGGTGTTCTCGTTGAAGGTGGCCACGCGGATATAGGCGAACTCGCCTTCCATGCGGCCGGTGACCGAATCCACGCGGATCACCTCGCGGGTCAGGACCACCTCGCGCGGCTCCTCGCCGTCGCGCATGAAGGTGACGGTGACGTCAGTTCCCGCCGCGCCCCGCAGGCGCTCGGACACCTGGCTGACCGTCAGGCCCGCCGCGCTCTGGCCCTCGATGGCCGAGATGACATCGCCGGGCTGCACGTCCGCGCGCGCCGCCGGGCCGCCGTCCATGGGCGAGATCACCTTCACCAGACCGTTCTCGGACGTAATCTCCAGGCCCACCCCGGAGTAGGAGCCTTCGGTGCGCTCGCGCAGATTGTCGAAATCCTCCGGCGCCATGTAGCTGGAGTGGGGGTCCAGCGCCGTCATCATGCCGCGCAGGGCCGCCTGGATCAGGTCGGTGTTGTCCACCTCGACCACATAGGCCCGCTCCACGATGGCCAGGACGTCGCCGAACAACTCCAGCATGCGGAAGGTTTCGCTGCGGGGCGTCTGGCTGGCCACGGCCATGGCGCTGCCGCCAAGGGCGATGGAGGCGGCGCCGATCAGAAGCAGTTTGCGCATTCGGTCTCTCGATATCGGGAAGGATCGCAGGGTCATATCAGTCACCCCCACAGCGACGAAATCATGGCGTGAGGCCTTTGGTCCATAAAATCAGGCGCAAAGCCCCGCGTCGAGCGTCTTGGCCTGATCATTCCAGCCATGGCGAGGGGTCCACCGGGCGATTGTCCCGGCGCAGTTCGAAATAGACCTCGGCCTCGGCGCCCTCGGGCAGTCGCCCCAGGGTTTCGCCATCCTCGACCCGGTCGCCGGTGCCCACGGCCAGAGGCCCGAGCCCGGCGATGACGGCGCGCCAGCCGGGCGACAGATCCAGGATCACCACTTCGCCCCAGCCGTCCAGGGGGCCGGCGTGCTCCACCACTGCGTTCATGGGCGCCCGGATCTCCGCCCCGCCGTCGGCCCGCCAGGTCCATCCCCGCGTGGCGCGACTGTATCGAGCGTTCGGCGGTCCCTCCACTGGCGCGGTCAGCTGGTCCCG
Source organism: Brevundimonas abyssalis TAR-001 (assembly GCF_000466985.1). Taxonomy (GTDB): domain Bacteria; phylum Pseudomonadota; class Alphaproteobacteria; order Caulobacterales; family Caulobacteraceae; genus Brevundimonas; species Brevundimonas abyssalis. The sequence continues at coordinate 19,433 of NZ_BATC01000032.1, read as the reverse complement.
CCCGCCCGGCGCGGCTGCGGTGGCGGAACGGGCGGCGCCCGGCTCGAGCGGCGCCGGCGACCCACCCAGCGCCTCGATGCGCGCCTCCAGCGTCCGCGCCGCCCGTTCGGCCCGCTCGGCGTCGGCCCGCAGGATGACGGCCAGCTCACGGCGGCGGCCACGCAAGGTTTCGATCTCGGCCCGCCGGTTCATCTGGGCGCTCTCGGCGGTGAACAGCGCCTCGCTGGCCAGGGCGGCGCGGCGGCGGGTGTGTTGAATCTCGGCTTGTTGCTCCAGCAGGGCGTCGGCGCGCTCGCGCAAGGCCGGCGCCATGGCCTGCATCAGGATGGCGGCGCGCACGGTGTCCACGGCCCGGTCGGCGGGGATCAGCAGCGGCGGCGGCGGCTCGCGGCTCATCATCTGCAGCGACGACAGCAGCCGGCCCTGACGGGCCCGCTCGCCGCTCAGCTGCGCCAGCAGGACCGCCTCGCGCTCGCCCAGTTCGGCCAGGCGCGCCCGCTGGGCGTTGATGGCGGTGGTGTCGCCCTCATCCTCCAGCGCCAGACGCCGCAGATCCTGATCCAGCCGCGCCACCTCCTCGGCGGCGTCCTCGGCGTCGGCGCGCAGGCGGCGGGCGCGCAACTGCTCCTCACGGTGCTCCACGCGCAGGCGCGCCAGCTCCTCGGCGGGCGCGTCGGCGCGTTGACCGACGGCGGGCGGCGCGGCCGTGAGAACGGCCAGAATCAGGAGCAGGGGGCGAAGCGATGACATCAATCGCGATGATAGGGTGATCCGGCCATGATGGTCACCGCCCGGTAGACCTGCTCCGCCAGCATCGCCCGGGCCAGGGCGTGGGGCCAGGTCTGTGGACCGAAGGCCAGGGTCGATCGTGCCGCGTCCAGCACCGGGCGGTCCAGCCCGTCGCTCCGCCGATGGCGAACACCAGCCGGCGCTCGCCCTGATCCCTCAGGCCCGCGATGTGATCGGAAAAGGCGCGCGATCCGTAGGTGCGCCCCCGTTCGTCGCACGCGATCAGGTGGGCGCCCTCGGCGGCGGTCAGGATCATTTCAGCCTCCGGCGCCTTGCCGGGCTTTTTCGGATCAAGATCGATCAGCTCCACGGGGCCGAGACCCAGGGCGCGGCCCGCCGCCGTGGCGCGACGCACATAGTCGTCGGCCAGTTGGGCCTCCGGGCCGCGGCCCGCTTTTCCGATGGCGATGATGCCGATGCGCACCGGGCGCGGCGCGTCAGGCCGACTGGGTCCGGTGGGCCGAGTCCACCGACCAGATCTTCTCGATGTTGTAGAAGGTGCGCACTTCGGGGCGGAACAGGTGGACGATCACGTCGCCCGCATCGATCAGCACCCAGTCGCAGTGCGGCAGGCCCTCCACCTTGGCCTTGCCAAGGCCGTGCTCCTTGAGCAGGCGCAGCAGGTGGTCGGCCAGGGCGCCCACGTGACGCTGCGACCGGCCGGAGGCCACGATCATGGTGTCGGCCATGGGACTCTTGCCCTTCAGGTCGATCAGAACGATCTCCTGCGCCTTGTCATCATCCAGGCGTGCAAGAATGGCCGCTTCCAGGCCGGCGGCGTCGATCTCGGGCATTTGGGGGTCTTCTGCGCCGATGGGCGCGGTCGGCTCCATCTCACGCGGGGAGTCGGAAATGGCCGGGGCTTGCGTCTCGGACGCGGGCGAGGGGGACAGCGAAGTGCTCCACATTGACTGACTTGAACCGCATCCTAGCACGGATGGCCGCGGCGGTCACCCGGCGGCCCGTATCGCCGTGGAGGAGGCCCGGTTCAGGGGCGCGGTCAGGTAGGTCCAGGCCGGCGCGGCGGCATCCGGCAACAGGCGGGCCTGCTCCTGGGGCACGCGGAAGGCGGCGTAGCGACGCGCCGCCGGGGCGGTGCGGCTTTGAAGCTGGGAGCCCGGCCGGGCGATCACGGCCATGGGCATGGCGGCGGCGATGTCGGTCCAGCCGCGCCAGCGATGGAACGTCGCCAGATTGTCCGATCCCATCAGCCACACGAACTTGACGCCGGGGTGCCGTGCGGTGACGGCGCGCAGGGTGTCCACGGTCCAGCGACAGCCCACCCGGCTCTCGAAGTCCGACACCACCATGGCCGGGCCGCGCGCGAATTCCCGCGCCGAGGCCATGCGCTCGACCAGCGGGGCGGTCTCGCTGTCGTCCTTGAGGGGGTTCTGCGGCGAGACCAGCCAGATCACCCGGTCCAGGCCCAGCCGCTGCATGGCTGTTTCGGCCACATGGGCGTGGCCCTCATGGGCCGGATTGAAGGAGCCGCCCAGCAGCCCGACCTTCAGCCCCGGCTCAAGCCGCAGGCCGTCGCGCAACAGCCCCGGTCGGGGACCGGCGGAGCGGGGCGCGGGGCCGGCGTGGAAAAAGGCCAAGGGCGGGGGCTCGGAGAGGCGCAGGAGCGACTTATGCTCACCCGCGCCCTAACACGCCCGCCCCATGTTGTCGCGCGGATTACGGACGAATCTGGCCCTTGCCGCGGATGACGTATTTGAAGCTGGTGAGCTGCTCGGCGCCGACAGGGCCGCGCGCGTGCAGCCGGTCGGTGGAAATGCCGATCTCGCCGCCGAAGCCGAACTCGCCGCCGTCGGCGAACTGGGTCGAGGCGTTGGCCAGCACGATGCCCGCATCCACCTGGGCCAGGAACCGTTCTACGGCCTTGTCGTCCGAGGCGACGATGCATTCGGTGTGGCCCGAGCCGTAGGCGTCGATGTGCGCGATCGCCTCGTCGATGCCGTCCACCACCTTCACAGCGATGATGGCCTTGAGGTATTCGGTGGCCCAGTCTTCGTCGGTTGCCGCACTGGCGGCCGGAACCAGCGCCTGGGCGGCGGCGTCGCCGCGCAGTTCACAGCCCTTGTCGGCCAGATCGGCGGCGATCTTCGGCAGCAGGTCAGCGGCCACGCTGCGGTCGATCACCAGGGTCTCGGCGGCGCCGCAGACCGAGACGCGGCGCATCTTGGCGTTCACCGCTACGGCGCGGGCGGTGTCGGGATCGGCGCTTTCATGGACATAGACGTGATTGACGCCTTCCAGATGGCCCAGCACGGCCACGCGGGCGTCGCTCTTGACCCGCTCGACCAGAGACCGGCCGCCGCGCGGGATCAGCAGATCGATGGAGCCGTCCAGCCCGCTCAGGATATGGCCCACCGCTGCGCGGTCGCGGGTGGTGACCATCTGCACCGCGTCCGCCGGCAGGCCGGCGGCGGTCAGGCCCTCGATCAGGGCGCCGTGGATGGCGAGATTGGAGCGCAGGCATTCGGAACCCCCGCGCAGGATCACCGCATTGCCCGCCCGCACGGCCAGGGCGGCGGCGTCGGCGGTCACATTGGGGCGGCTTTCATAGATGATGGCCAGCACGCCGATGGGGGTGCGGACCCGGGCGATGTCCAGCCCGTTCTCGGGTGTCCAGCGCGCTGTCTCGGCGCCGACCGGGTCGGGAATGGCGGCGATGGAGTCCAGCGCCCTGGCCACGCCCTCCAACCGGGCTTCGTCCAGACCCAGCCGGTCCAGCATGGCTGAATCCATGCCCTTTTCCCGGGCCGCGTCCTGATCGGCGGCGTTGGCCTTCAGCACGTCGGCGGCGCGGGCGCGCAGGGCCTTGGCCATGCCGCTGATGGCCCTGGTGCGGGCCTCGGGCGAGGCCAGGGCCAGCTGACGGGCGGCGGCGCGAGCGCGGCGGCCCATGGCCAGCATGTCCTGTTCCAGATCGGCGGCGTCGACGGGCGGCGGGGCGGTCTTGGTCATCACAGTCATGCCCTTAACATCGCCTCAAACCCTGAAATTTCAAGGCCCGGTCAGCGTTTGGCCCGCTTCGGGCGGACATTGTGCGGGCCCCGTGTCTCCACCACCGTGTCCCTCAGGGACAGGTCGTCGGCGTGAATCACCACTGGTCCGCCCGCATAGCCGAGCGCCTCCTTGAGGGCGCCGGAGCGCAGGCCCTTGATCCTCTCCAGGTCCTTGACGTCGTAGCGCACCAGGCCGCTGGCCAGGTCGGCGCCCGTCTCGTCCAGCAGCACCACGGTGTCGCCCTTGCCGAACGTGCCCCGGACCTCTTTCACGCCCACGGCCAGCAACGACTTTCCCGAGATCAGGGCCCGCTTGCAGCCGGCGTCCACAACCAGCTCGCCGCGTGTGGCCAGGGAGCCCCCGATCCACTGCTTGTATGCGTCCTTCACCGTCGTCGAGGCGGCGATGACCGTGCAGCGGCGCCCCTGCTCCAGATGCTGGGAGCCGCGCGTCTTTGCCCGGCCCGCCGCGATCAGGGTGATGCAGCCCGCCTCCGAGGCGATGCGCGCGGCCATGACCTTGGTGGCCATGCCGCCGGTGCCCACGCCCGCTTCGGCATTGGCGCCGGTGGCCATGGCCTCGATCTCGGGCGTCAGGGTCTCGATGTAGGGGATGTGCTTCGCGTCGGGATCGACGCGGGGGTCGGCGGTGTAGATGCCGTCCACGTCCGACAGGAGGATCAGCAGGTCGGCGCTGATCATCTGGGCCACGCGGGCGGCCAGGCGGTCGTTGTCGCCATAGCGGATCTGCTCGGTGACGATGGTGTCGTTCTCGTTGATGATGGGCACCGCGCCCATGCCCAGCAGGGCCCCCACGGTGGCCCGGGCGTTCAGCCAGCGCCGCCTCGTCTCGGTGTCGTCGCGGGTCAACAGGATCTGGGCGGTGATGACGCCGTGCGGGTCGAACGCCTGCTCCCACCCGGCCATCAGCAGCGATTGTCCGGCGGCGGCGGAGGCCTGCTTCTTCTCCAGCCCCGGTCCGCGCGCCTTCGGGCCCAGGCGGCGGCGGCCGAGCGCCACGGCGCCGGACGACACGATCAGCACTTCCTTGCCCTGCTTCCGCCAGCCCGAGATGTCGGCGGCCAGTCCATTCAGCCGCACGTGGTCCACCCGGTTGGTCTTGCGGTCCACCAGCAGGGATGAGCCGATCTTGACCACGATGCGCTTGGACTCGGAGATCACCCGCGCGGCGCGGGTCATGCGCCGGGGCTTGTCGACGTGATCGTCCGTGGCGGCGTCGGTCTGCGTGGTGGTCTGGGCGTCGTCAGTCATGAATTGAATGGGGCGGTCCCTCACGGGGTCCAGCCGCCCTGCGTCTCCTCGGTTGCTTCTTCTTCGGTGGGGATCTCGCCCCGGGTCTTGCGCACCTCGGCCCAGGCGGCGCGCAGCAGTTCAGGCACCCCCTCGCCGGACACGCCGGACACCAGCATGGGGCGTCGGCCCGCCACGGCTTCCAGTTCGGCGGCCTTTTCTTCACGCAGCTCCGGCGTCAAGGCGTCGATCTTGTTCAGGGCCAGGATCTCGGTCTTTTCCCCCAGACCCTCGCCATAGGCTTCCAGCTCGGCGCGGATGGTGCGCCAGGCGCCGGCCACGTCGTCCTGCGTTCCGTCGATCAGATGGATCAGGCTGGCGGTGCGCTCCACATGGCCGAGGAACCGCGTGCCCAGTCCCGCGCCCTCGCTGGCGCCCTCGATCAGGCCGGGGATGTCGGCGATGACGAAGCGCTCGGTCGGGCTCAGGTCCACCACGCCCAGGTTGGGCGTCAGGGTGGTGAAAGGGTAGTCCGCGATCTTGGGCCTGGCCGCGCTGGCCGCCGCCAGGAAGGTGGACTTGCCTGCGTTGGGCAGGCCCGCCAGACCCACATCGGCGATCAGTTTCAACCGCAGCCAGATCCACTTCTCCTGGCCTTCCTGGCCCGGATTGGCGTGGCGCGGGGCCTGATTGACCGGGCCCTTGAAATGGACGTTGCCCCAGCCGCCGTTGCCGCCGCTGAGCAGCTTCACCAGCTTGCCGGGCTCGTCCATGTCCAGCAGGACCGTTTCCTTGTCCTCGTCGAGCACCTGGGTGCCCACGGGCACCTTCAGCACCACGTCCTCGCCCTTGGCGCCGTGCATCTGGCGGCCCTGGCCGTGGTGGCCGGTCTGGGCCTTGAAGTGCTGCTGGTAGCGATAGTCGATCAGGGTGTTCAGCCCTTCGACCGCCTCGATCCAGACGTGGCCGCCCCGGCCGCCGTCGCCGCCGTCCGGTCCGCCGTTGGGAATGAATTTCTCGCGCCGGAACGAGACGGAGCCCGCCCCGCCGTTTCCGGAACGGATATAGATCTTGGCCTGGTCGAGAAACTTCATGACAGGGCTTATGCCGCAATGCGGCATGCAGCGGTAGGGCGCCGCCCATAAACGGCGCAGCGGGCGCCTTCCGAACCGGGGCCTAGCGCCGGCGCAGACCGCCGAGAACGCCGCGCAGGAGTTCGCGGGTGATGGTCGTTCCGGCTGTGCGAAGGACGGACTTGGTCAGAGCCTCCATGGGAGTCTGGCGGTTCGAGGTCCGGCGCCGGGGGGCGGCCTTGGGCCGCGCTGTGGAGCGGGAGGACGTCCGGCTGGGCGTCCGGTCCTCGGCCTCGCGCGCTACCGCTTTTTCCTCCGCCGCCTGGGCTTCGGCGCGGGCGGTGAGGATTTCGTGGGCGGATTCGCGATCCACGGTCTGTTCATAGACGCCGCGCACGGGGCTTTGGGCCATGATCTGGGCGCGTTCGGCGTCGGTGGCGGGTCCGAGGCGGCTGGCGGGCGGACGGATCAGGGTGCGGGCCACCACTGTCGGCGCACCCTTTTCGTCCAGCACCGAGACCAGGGCCTCGCCCACGCCGAGCGACTGGATGGCCTCGGCGGTGTCGAAGGCGGGATTGGCGCGGAACGACCCGGAGGCGGCCTTCAGACCCTTCTGCTCGGCCGGGGTGTAGGCGCGCAGGGCGTGCTGGATGCGGTTGCCGAGCTGGCCCAGCACGCTGTCGGGGATGTCGGCCGGGTTCTGGGTGACGAAATAGACGCCGACGCCCTTGGAGCGGATCAGGCGCACCACCTGTTCGACCTTCTCCACCAGCGCACGCGGAGTGTCGTCGAACAGCAGGTGGGCCTCGTCGAAGAAGAACACGAGACGCGGCTTCTCCGGATCACCCACCTCGGGCAGTTGCTCGAACAACTCCGACAGCAACCAGAGCAGGAAGGCCGCGTACAGCCGCGGGCTGGACATCAGCCGGTCTGCCGCCAGAACATTGACCTGACCGCGCCCGTCCAGACCGGTGCGGATCATGTCCTCCAGCCGCAGCGCCGGCTCACCGAAGAAGGCGCCGGCCCCCTGGCGCTCGAGCGCCAGCAGGGACCGCTGGATGGCGGCGATGGAGGCCGGGGCCACATGGCCATAGGCCTTGCCGATCTCAGACGCATTTTCAGCCACATGGGTCAGCAGGGCGCGCAGGTCGTCCATATCCAGCAGCAGCAGCCCCTCCTTGTCCGCCACATGGAAGACCACCGAGAGCACATCGGTCTGGACGTCCGAGAGCTCCAGCATCCGCGCCAGGAGCAGGGGCCCCACCTCGCTGACCGTGGCGCGCACCGGGTGGCCCTTTTCACCGAACAGGTCCCAGAAAACCGTGGGGGCGGCGGCGGACTGGAGGTCCAGACCAATGGCCTGCGCGCGGGCCAGCAGTTTCTCATTGGGCGTTCCGGCCACGCAGATTCCGGACAGGTCGCCCTTCACGTCGGCGCAGAAGACCGGGACGCCGGCGTCGGAGAATCCCTGGGCCATGATCTGGAGGGTCACGGTCTTGCCCGTGCCGGTGGCGCCGGCCACCACCCCGTGGCGGTTGGCGCGGTCCAGCCTGAGGAACTGCGCCTCCTCGGCCTTGCCCAGAAACAGGTTGGTGTCGGCCATGGCGGGGTCTCCTCATTGTCGTGGGCCCGATTGTTAGCGCAGTCGCGGAGCGGCGCCACCGGCGATTGACGCGCGCCGCCCCGACGCGGACAAGGAGGCATGAAATCGCCCATCACCCTGCCCGGCTCGGCCGTGTCCCGAAACGCCCTGGTCATCCTGGCCGTGGTGGCGGCCGGGGCGGCCATCTACTGGCTCAGCGACATCCTGACGCCGCTGGCCATGGCCATCTTCCTGCTGATCATGATCGACGGGGTGCGGCGGGGCATCGAGACACATGTGGGACTGGGGCCGGGGCTGTCCATGACCGCCGCTGTGACCCTTGTTCTGTTGGGCTTCATCGCCTCCATCTGGATCATCGTGGACGGGGCGGCGGGGTTCATCGCCCAGGCCACGGGGGTGGTGGAGCGGCTGGACGCCATCATCGCCGACATGGCCGGCCTGATCGGCATCGAGGTTGCGCCCACCGCGCGCGAGCTGATCGGCGAGGTGAATCTGCGCGGCCTGCTGGCCGACGTGGCCATGGACCTCCAGAACATCGCCACCGGCGCCTTCTTCGTGCTGATCTATCTGGGTTTTCTGATCGCCTCCCAGGTCGGCTTCAAGAGGAAGGTGGTGAACATGTTCCCCCGCCGTCACGACCGGCAGGAGGCCATGGAGATTTTCGAGCGGGTGCGCGGCGGAGTCGAGGGCTACCTGTGGGTCCAGACCGTGACCGGGGCCATGATCTGCGCGGTGGCCTATGTCCTGATGCGCGCGGTGGGGCTGGAGAACGCCGGCTTCTGGACCTTCGTCATTTTCATCGTGGGCTATATCCCGATCCTGGGCGGCGCCATCGCCGGATTGGCCCCGCCGCTGTTCGCCCTGGTGCAGTTCGAAACCTATTGGCAGGCGGTGGTGCTGCTGACGGGCCTGCAGGCGCTGCTGTTCATCATGGGCAATGTGATCCAGCCCCGCATGCAGGGCGACAACCAGAACATCGACCCGGTGGTGGTGCTGTTGTCACTGGCTTTCTGGGGCCAGCTCTGGGGCGTGGTGGGCATGTTCCTCTCCACCCCTCTCGCCGTGATGGCCATGGCGATCCTCGCCGAATTCAAGGGTTCGCGCTGGATCGCCGTGCTGCTGTCGGGGGACGGAGACCCCTATGCCGACGATCACCGCGAGCCCGACGACAAGCCGGTCAAGCCGTCGCTTCTGGACAGGCTGCGGCGGAAAGACGCGGACGGCACGACCGCCACTTGATCGCCGCTTTCGCCCCCCTATCTGGGCATCAGCAGCCCGGCCTTCCCTCCCCCTCCCGACGGCCGGGCCAGCGGTCGATCCTCTCCCCTCCCCGGATCGGCCATAGAGACCGCCGGACGCCCCGCGTCCGGCGGTTCTCAATTCCGGTCCCGTCATCCCCATTCTTCCCCCTTTCGCAGAACGCACGGCTGGACTAGCTAGCGCGAAACGGTTGATCGGCCGCACAACACGGCTAGGGTCAGCCTCAAGATCAGAACAAAGCGGCCCTGGGTCGCGGCTCGGACGGAAACATCATGCGCGGCGAAAACCGGACCCCGGCGAAGGATTCCAACGCGGGGGCGGACGAACCGATAACCCTTGAGGTCTTGAGCCGGCGGTTCATCAAGGCCCTGGGCGCCAAGGGCGCGCCTGACGCCTTGCAGGCGGCGTTCCTGCGCCAGGCGTTCGAGGACTATGAGGCCGACGAGACGCCGGAGGTGGGGCCCGACGACCTCGCCTGCGTCCTGGCGGCCTTCTGGCTGCTGGGCGAGAAGCGCAAGACCGGCGACGCGCCCCTGATCGACATCGCCCCCATGCTGGACTGCAAGGGCGAGGCGTTGGGCTATGACGCCATCCAGGTGATCCAGGACGACGCGCCGTTCCTGGTGGACAGCGTCATGGGTGATCTGGCCGCCGCCGGCGTCTCTGTACGCGCCATGTTCCATCCGCTTATCGAAGTCGGTCGTGACAAGGCCGGCGCGCGGCTCGGGGCCCAGACGCGTGAGTCCATGATTCTGGTCCTGGTCGACACCCTGCCGCCCGAGCGGCGCGCGGCGGTGGCCGCCAGTCTGGCCGAGACCCTGTCCGATGTGCGCGCCGCCGTCGCGGACCACGGACGCATGGCGAAGCTGATGCAGCGCTGCCTCGACGATCTGAACAGCCAGGCGCCGGAGATGGACGCTGAGGCGCTGGAGGAGAATCTCGCCTTCCTGAAATGGCTGAACGCCGACCATTTCGTCTTCCTCGGGGCCCGGGAGTACGAGTTCCCCCGCACCCCTGACGGCGCCTATGAAGCCGAGGCTCCGCTGTCGCAGTCCGGCGAGGGGCTGGGCGTGCTGCGCGATCCGGAGCGCCGCGTGCTGCGTCGGGCCAGCGAGCCCGCCGTCCTGACCAAACAGATGAAGCGCCAGCTGAACCTGGGCGAGCCGGTCAGCGTGGCCAAAGCCAACCTCCGCAGCCGCGTCCACCGCCGGGCCTACATGGATTATGTGGGGGTCAAGCGCTACGGCGCCGATGGCAAGGCGGCGGGCGAGACCCGCTTCGTAGGCCTCTTCACCGCCGAGGCCTATGACCGGTCGGCGTCCGAGGTCCCGTTGATCCGGCGTAAGGTCAGGAACGCCCTGGAGCGCGCCGGCAAGGCGCCGGGCAGCCACAACCACAAACGCCTGAAGAACGTCCTGGAGAATTATCCCCGGGACGAGCTGTTCCAGATGAGCGAGAACGAGCTGCTGGAGATTTCTCTGGGCGTCCTGCACCTGATGGACCGGCCCAGGGTCAAGATCTTCGCGCGCAAGGACCCGTTCGACCGCTTCGTCTCGGTGCTGACCTATGTGCCGCGCGAGCGTTACGACGCCAGCGTGCGAGAACGCATCGGCCGCATCCTGGCGGCGGCCTGGGGCGGGCGGCTCTCAGCCTGGTACCCGCAACTGAGTGACGCGCCTCTGGTGCGCATCCACTACATCATCGGCGTCGAGCCGGGCGACCATCTTGAGCCCGATGTGGCGGACGTGGAGTCCATGGTGGTGGACACCAGCCGAAGCTGGGCGGACCGCTTCGAGAGCGCCGCGCGCCGGGCGGGTGTGGCCGAAGCCCAGATCGGGGCCCTGACCTCCAAATGGTCCGAAGCCTTCAGTCCCGGTTATCGCGACCGCTATGACGCCATCGAAGCGGTGACGGACCTGTTCGAATTCGATGTGCTGGGCGAGGAAGGCCAAGGCTCTCCCGTGGCTGTGCGGGCCTTCCGCCTGCCCGAGGACACGCCCCTGCAGTTCCGCTTCAAGCTGTACCGCCGCGGCGACCCGGCGCCGCTGTCCGACGTCCTGCCGATCCTGGCGGACATGGGTCTCAAGACCATCGAGGAGTACGGGCATTCGCTGAAGCCCGCCGGCGACACCCCGGTGCATGTGCACGAGTTCCTGCTGGAGGATCCGCGCGGCCAGAACCTCAACTTCAGCGACGTGAAGACGCCGTTCGAAGATGCGTTCGCGGCGGTGTGGACCGGCCGTACGGAGAGCGACGGCTTCAACCGGCTGGTGATCGAACTGGGCGTCGACTGGCGCCAGGCGGCCCTGATCCGCACCCTGGCGCGTTACCGCCAGCAGACCGGCCTGGACCCCAGCCAGGCGGTGCAGGAGGAGGCCCTGCGCGAGCATTCGGTGGTGGCGCGCGCCCTGCTCTCCCTGTTCTACGCCAAGTTCGACCCTGCCGACGGAGGGGCGGCGGCGAAGCGCGAAGCCGCGGTGAAAGAGCTTGTCGACAAGATCGACCGGGCGCTGCAGGATGTGGCCAGCCTCGATCACGACCGGGCCCTGCGCCGGCTGTCGCTGCTGATCCAGGCGATCAAGCGGACCAACTATTTCCAGACCGGCGAAGACGGCGAGTCCAAGCCCTACATCTCCATCAAGATCGCCTCGCGCGAACTGGCGGACGTTCCCGCCCCCAAACCCTATCGCGAGATTTTCGTCTGGGCGCCCCATGTGGAAGGCGCCCACCTGCGCTTCGGCCCCGTGGCGCGTGGCGGCCTGCGCTGGTCTGACCGGCGCGACGATTTCCGCACCGAGGTCCTGGGTCTGGTCAAGGCGCAGCAGGTCAAGAACGCGGTCATCGTGCCCGTGGGCTCAAAGGGTGGGTTCTATCCCAAGCAGCTTCCGCGCGGCGGAAGCCGGGACGCCGTCCAGGCCGAGGCGATCCGCGCCTACAAGACCTTCCTGTCCGGATTGCTGGACCTGACGGACAACATCGTGGCCTCCGGGGCGGTGGTCCGCCCGCCCGCTGTCGTCGCCTGGGAAGGGGATGACCCCTATCTGGTCGTGGCCGCCGACAAGGGCACGGCCACCTTCTCGGACATCGCCAACGGCGTCTCGGCCGACTACGGCTTCTGGCTGGGCGACGCCTTCGCCTCGGGCGGCTCGGCCGGCTACGACCACAAGGAGATGGGCATCACTGCCCGCGGGGCCTGGGAGGCGGTCAAGCGCCACTTCCGCGAGATGGGCAAGAACATCCAGGCCGAGCCCTTCACGGTGGTGGGCGTGGGCGACATGTCCGGCGATGTGTTCGGCAACGGCATGCTGCTGTCGAAACAGATTCGACTGGTGGCGGCCTTCGATCACCGGGACATCTTCATCGACCCCGATCCTGATCCGGCGACGTCCTTCAAGGAACGTCAGCGGCTGTTCGAACTGCCCCGTTCGTCCTGGCAGGACTACGACAAGTCCAAGCTCTCCAAGGGCGGCGGCGTGTTTTCGCGTTCCGCAAAGTCCATCAAGCTGACGCCCGAGATCAAGGCGGCGCTGGAGATCGAGGCGAACGAGGTCGATCCCTTCACCCTGATGAAGGCCATCATCACCGCGCCGGCCGAACTGCTCTATTTCGGCGGCATCGGCACCTATGTGAAGGCGGCCCAGGAAAGCGATCTTCAGGTTGGCGACAAGGCCAATGACGCCATTCGCGTCAACGGCGTCGATCTGCGGGCAAAGGTGGTGGGCGAGGGCGCCAATCTGGGCCTGACCCAGGCCGGACGGATCGGCTTCGCGCGCAATGGCGGACGCATCAACACCGACGCCATCGACAATTCGGCAGGGGTGGATTCCTCCGACCACGAGGTCAACATCAAGATCCTGACCGGCTCGGCCATCGTGGCCGGCAAGCTGAAGGACAAGGACCGCAACGCCCTGCTGGCGTCCATGACCGAGGACGTGGCCCGCAAGGTGCTGGTGCACAACTACGATCAGACCCTGGCCATCAGCCTTCAGGAGCGCAACGCCGCCACGGAACTGGAGGCCCAGATCCGGTTCATGAACCGGCTGGAATCCGAGGGAAAACTGGATCGGACGGTCGAGGGGCTTCCCGGCGACGCGCGGCTGACCGAGATGCAGGCGTCCAGGGGGGGGCTGACGCGGCCCGAGCTGTCGGTCCTGACCGCCTATTCCAAACTGGAGCTGGCCGAGGACATCGTAGCTTCCGCGGCGCCGGAGGATCCCTTCTTCGAACGCGTGCTGGAGGGCTATTTCCCCGAGGCGCTGGGCAAGTTCGGCAAGGCCATGAACAGCCACCGCCTGCGCCGCGAGATCGTGGCCACGGTGCTGTGCAACGACATCGTCAACATGTGCGGGCCCACCTTCCCCGAGCGCCTTAGGGTCAGCGCCGAATGCGACACCACCGCCCTGGTGATCGGGTTCGAGGCGGCGCGGCGCATCTTCCGCCTGGACGAGGCGTGGGACGCGGTTTCGGCCCTGGACGGCAAGATCGACGCCGAAGCACAGTTGAGGCTGTACGAAGAGATCGCCGTGGTTCTGCGCCGCCACACCTTCTGGTTGGCGCGCCGCGTCGCCCGTCAGAACATGGGCGGGGTGGGTGACCTGATAAAGGCCTATCGCCAGGCGGCGGACGACCTGCGCGACGCGGGCGGCTCGGTCCTGTCGCGATTCGAGCAGGCCCGGCTGAAGACGCGCAAGGAAACCTTTGTCGAGGCGGGGTCGCCGCGCGAACTGGCCGCCACCATCGCCCTGATGCGGCCCATGGTGGCGGCCAGCGACATCGCCGATCTGGCGCGCGAACTGAAATGGTCCGCGCCGGCCATGGCGCGGCTGTATCACCAGGTCGGGGCGGCTTTCGATCTGGACCGACTGCGCGCCGCGGCCGGGTCGCTGGCCTCTGCCGACCACTATGAGCGGCTGGCCGTGCGACGGATGGTCGAGGACTTCATGGCCGAGCAGGTGGTCATCACCCGCGCCGTGGCCAGGGGCTGCAAGGAAGCCGTGGGCGAAAGTGAGAAGACCGCCGAGGCGGCCGTGGACGCCTGGGTCGGTGATCGCCTGGGCATCGCCGAGGGCGTGCGCAGCACCGTGGACGAGATCGAGCAGTCGTCCCACGGCTGGAGCTTCGCCAAGCTGACCATCGCCAATGTGGCTGTGCGCGACTTCGCCGCCGCGGCCGCCCAATCCATGGCCGCGACCAAACGGTCCGGCTGAACCAGGGCAGGGGCTGATCATGGCGCGCAAGTTCCTGGTGGTGGTGGATGACACCCCCGAGTTCGATTCGGCCCTGCGTTTCGCCGCCCGCCGCGCCCGGTCCACCGGCGGGCGCGTGGTGCTGTTGCGCGCCATTCCGCCCTCGGCCTTCGAGCACTGGTCCGGCGTACGTGAGGAGATCGAGCGGCAGCAGCGGGAGGAGGCCGAGGCCCTTCTCAACCGCTTTGGCGAAAAGGCCGCCGACCTGTCCGGCGCGGCGCCCGTGTTCCTGGTGGAGGAGGCCGAGACCCGCGACGCCATCATCAAGGCGGTGGACGCGGATCCTGAAATCAAGATCCTGGTCCTCGCCGCCGCCGTCGGCACGCGCGGACCCGGGCCGCTGGTGGCGGCCATCGCCAAGGAGGGCGCCGGCGTGGGCGGTCGTCGTCTGCCGGTCACCGTGGTGCCGGGCGACCTGACCGACGAGGAGGTCGAGGACCTAGCCTGACCCGGCTCGCAGGCGGCGCGTGCTCTTGCGAAGCGGGCAGCGGACGCGCATCTGAGGCCCATGTTCATCCAGACCGAAGCCACCCCTAACCCCAACGTCGTCAAATTCCTGCCCGGCCGCGACGTCTCGCCAGACCGCGCCCTGGAGTTTCGAACCATCGACGAGGCCCAGGTCTCGCCCCTGGCCGAGGGACTGTTCCAGCTGGAAGGCGTCGAGGGCGTGTTCTTCGGGGCCGACTACGTGGCCGTGACGCGGGCGGCGGCCGGCCCGGACTGGAGCGCCCTGAAGGCGCCGGTTCTGACCGCCCTGATGGATCATTTCACCTCCGGCGCGCCCCTGACGCGAGGCGAGGCCGCCCAGGCCGACGCCCATGCGGGCGGCGAGGGCGACAGTGAGGTGGTCAAGGAAATCAAGGCTCTGCTGGACACCCGCATCCGCCCGGCCGTAGCCCAGGACGGCGGCGACATCCTGTTCGACCGGTTCGACGAGGCGGACGGGGTGCTGTGGCTGCGCATGCGCGGGGCCTGCGCCGGGTGCCCGTCCTCATCGGCCACCCTCAAGGCCGGTGTGGAGAACATGATGCGCCACTATGTGCCCGAGGTGGCGCGGGTCGAACAGACTTTGTGAAACCAAACGGTCGCTCGCAAACGGTTGCAAGCCGGTTCATTCTGTTTTCATGACGCGATTCCGTGATGATCCCGAGGCCGATGCGCTGGGTCAGGCCCTGGCTGCCCTGCGCAAGGCGCGGGGTCTGAGTCAGGCCGAGGCCGGCGCCCGCATGGGCGTGACCAGCCAGGCCTGGGGTCTCTATGAGGCCGGACGCCGTCCCGGCATGTTCCGGCCGGACGTGCAGCGGCGCCTGACCGCCGCCCTGGATCTGACGCCCGAGGATCTGGCGCTGGAGATGGCCCGTCAGCCCGTCTCCCCCACACGAGCCGCTGAACGGCTTGAGGAAGGCGGACGAGCCTTCTCCGCCAACGGGACGGCGGGGTCCGTTCGGCGGACGCTGCAACTGCGTGATGACGATCTGGCGCCGTGGGCGGGCTCGGGCGTGGTGCTGGTTTATGATCTGGCCGTCTGGCCCCGGCGGGATCAGGGCTGCGTGGTCGAAACGGACGATGGGCCGGTGATCGGTCTCTATCACCGGGGCGACCGCGACACGGTGGTCCTGCGCGGCCCATCGGGCGACAAGCGGGTGCTGGAGCGGAGCCGGATCGGCTCCGTGGGGGCGGTCGTGGCCCGGCTCGAAGGGGTGGGCTGGCCGCAATGAAACAATATGGTTGTATTTTGCGTCTGATAATGAAACCTTGGGGCGCCGCAGCCCACGGAGGTTCCCTTGCCGCGCCGCTCGCCCCATCCCTCGCCCGAGGCGGATCTTCTGGACCGCGACCTGGGCGCGGCCATCCGCCGCTTCCGCACCGATCTGGGCCTGTCCCAGCACGCCCTGGCCGCGCGCCTGTCGCTGAGCGGCCAGCAGCTTCAGAAGTACGAGAGCGGGGCCAACCGGGTGTCGGCCTCGACCCTCTATCGGATCACCCGCGAACTGGACCAGCCGGTGACGGCCTTCTTCCCCGCCCCCGGCGGGCCGGACGGACTGGAGGCGTTGCTGGGAACCCCGGAAGGGCGCGCCCTGTCGCGCGGCTTTTCCCGCATCCACGACATGGCACAGCGCCGCGCGCTGGGGGTGATCGTCGAGGGGTTGGCCCGGAACGCCTGAGGCTTCGGTCGGAGACGGCCCTGTGAAGACCCTGATCATCGACACGGCGCTGGGCGCCTGCACCGCCGTGGCCGCCGACGGCTCGCGCGTGGTCGCCGCCGAAAGCGAGGTCATGGCCCGCGGCCATCAGGAACGGCTGGGCGGCATGGCGCGTGGGGCCATGGCGGCGGCGGGATGGTCCTTCGACCAGCTGGACCGCATCGCCGTGACCACGGGGCCGGGCTCGTTCACCGGCCTGCGCGTGGGCCTTGCCTTTGCCCAGGGCCTCGGGCTGGCGTTGGATCGGCCGGTGGCGGGCCTGTCCACCCTGGCCGCCCTGGCCCGCGACGCGGAGGCGGCGCCCGGCGCGGCGGTCTGGGCCATGATCGATGCCCGCCGGGGCCAGGTCTATGGCCAGCGATTCGTGGATTATACGCCCACGGAAGACCCTGCCGCCCTGGCCATTGAGGACGCGGCGGCCCGCATCGCGGGTGAACACAACACTGTCGTCCTGGTCGGCTCGGGAGCGGTCCTTGTGGCCCCTGCCGGCGCGCGCGTCATGGACAGCGCAGCGCCGTCGCCGGAGGCCCTCGCGCGGCTGGCTGCGGACCAGCCCGACGGCGAGGCCCGGCCGCTCTACTTGCGCGGGCCGGACGCCAAGCTGCCCGGCGGGCGGGATCCATCGTGAGCGACCCGGCCGATCTGGCGGCGATCCACGCCTCGGCCTTCGACGCGGGCTGGGACGCGGCGGCGATCCAGACGCTGCTGGACATGCCCGGCGCCGCGCTGGAGACGGAGGCCGACGGCTTCCTGCTCTGGCGCCGCGCGGCGGACGAGGCCGAGATCGTCACCCTGGCCGTTCGGCCCGAAGCCCGGCGACGGGGTCTGGGCGGGCGGCTGCTGGACAGGGTCCTGGATCGCGCACGCGACCAGGGCGTGGCGCGCCTGTTCCTGGAGGTGGCGCACGACAATGACGCAGCCCTTGCCCTCTATGCCTCCAGGGGCTTCGAACAGGCCGGAGGGCGGCCCGCCTATTACGCCCGCCCGGACGGCGTGAGGGCGGACGCACTGATACTGGCTCTCAACTTGGCCTGAGCGCTTTCCACGCGAGCGAGGGGTGACTATCTTGGCGACCATGGACCGGATCGAGAAACTCTGCGCCGAGCGCGGCATGCGCATGACCGAGCAACGACGCGTCATCGCGCGGGTGCTGTCGGAAGCCGATGACCACCCCGACGTGGAGGAACTGTACCGCCGCGCCTCGGCCATCGATCCGCACATCTCCATCGCCACGGTCTACCGCACCGTGCGCCTGTTCGAAGAGGCGGGCGTGGTCGAGAAGCACGACTTCGGCGACGGGCGCAGCCGCTACGAAGAAGCCGGCGACGATCATCACGACCACCTGATCGACACCAAGTCCGGCGAGGTCATCGAATTCTATGACGCCGAGATCGAGCGGCTGAAGACCGAGATCGCCGAGCGGCTGGGCTTCAAGCTGATCGGCCACAAGCTGGAACTGTACGGCACGGCCATCGAAGGCGCCTCGCCCACCAGTCGCGAGGGCCTGATCTTCACCCGGCACAACCGCCGCACCGAGGACGCTTGATTCTTCGCTTACGCTTGTGGGGGCTGTGCGAAATCCCCATAACCGCGCGATGATCGACGCTGAAGACAAGCCGACGTCCGAACGGGCCGAAAAGCGCCTGTTCATCAAGACTTACGGCTGCCAGATGAACGTCTATGACTCCGAGCGCATGGCCGATGTCCTGCGCCCGCTGGGCTATGCGCCGACCGACACGCCTGAAGATGCCGACTTCGTCATCCTGAATACCTGCCACATCCGCGAGAAGGCGGCCGAGAAGGTCTATTCCGAGCTGGGCAAGCTGCGGATGCTCAAGGACGAGAAGGCGTCGGACGGCCGGGGCGCCATGACCATCGCCGTGGCCGGCTGCGTGGCCCAGGCCGAGGGCGAGGAGATCATGCGCCGCCAGCCCGCCGTGGATCTGGTGGTCGGGCCGCAGGCCTATCACCAGCTGCCCGAGCTGCTGACCCGCACGGCGCGGGCGCGGGGCGAGCGCATCGGGGCGGACTTCGCCCCCAACGCCAAGTTCGACGCCCTGACCACTGAGAAGATCGGAGCGCGGGGCGTGAAGGGTCCGACCGCCTTCCTCACCGTGCAGGAGGGCTGCGACAAGTTCTGCACCTTCTGCGTGGTGCCCTATACGCGGGGCGCCGAATGGTCGCGCCCGGCCGCCGACATCCTGAGCGAGGCGCGCGAGCTGGCGGCGCGCGGCGTGCGCGAGGTCACCCTGCTGGGCCAGAACGTCAACGCCTATGACGGCGCGGGGCCGGACGGCGCGGTCTGGACGCTGGCGCGGCTGGCCTACGGGCTGGCGGAGATCGAGGGGCTGGATCGCATCCGCTATACGACCAGCCACCCCAACGACATGGGCGATGACCTGATCGCGGCCCACGCCGAGCTGGATGCCCTGATGCCCTATCTGCACCTGCCGGTTCAGTCGGGCTCTGACCACCTGCTGCGGCTGATGAACCGCAAGCACGGGCGCCAGAAGTATTTCGACCTGATCGACCGCATCCGCGCGGCCCGGCCGGACATGGCCCTGTCGGGCGACTTCATCGTCGGCTTCCCTGGCGAGACCGACCGGGATTTCGAGGACACCCTCGATCTGGTGCGGCGGGTGAATTACGCCTCGGCCTTCTCGTTCATCTATTCGCCGCGGCCCGGCACCCCGGCGGCGACCATGGCCGCCCAGGTGGAGCCCCATGTGGCGTCTGAACGCCTTCAGGCGCTGCAGGCCCTGCTGTTCGAACAACAGGTCGTCTTCAACCAGTCCCAGGCGGGCAAGGTCCTGCCGGTTCTGTTCGAGCGCAAGGGGCGTCATGGGCTTCAGGCCATCGGCCGCTCGCCCTATCTGCAGTCGGTTCACGTGGAGGACGCCGATCACCTGATGGGGCGGATCGTTCCCGTCCGCATTGAGCGCGGCCAGCAGAACAGCCTGACCGGGGCGCTGGTGGACGCCCCTGAGCACGACGCC
>NZ_BATC01000033.1 GCF_000466985.1 Brevundimonas abyssalis TAR-001 | reverse complement strand
AGGCGGCGATCACCCGCTCGGCCGCCGCGTCCGAAATGGGCTCCGAAAAGATGGTGCGGAAGATCACGTCGGCGGCGAAGCGGGTCATCTCCATGTCCACCCGCACCGGCTCGCCCGTGTCGGCCAGGGCCTCCATGCGCGCCGTGGCCACGGTGGCCGCCTCCAGCATGCGGGCGAAGACGTCGCGCACCCGCGCCTGCTCCAGCGCCGGATCGATCAGCCGCCGCTGCCGCCCCCAGATCTCGCCGTTGCTGACGAAGATGGAATAGCCGGTCAGAGCCCGCAGCATGGCGTCCATCAGGCCGGATTTGGGGAAGTCCTCCGCCCGCCTGACCAGCACCTCGCGCACCAGATCCGGATCGCGCACAGTGAAGATCCAGCGCCGCTTGAAGAAGGGCAGGGTGCGGAACCCGTGGCGGCCCATCTTCTGGCCGTAGCTGCCCTCGCGGAACGTCCCGAGCCCGGAACGCAACAGGGCGATGCGTTGGGTCAGGGTCGAGCGCTTCTCCGGCGCCGTGGCCGGGCGCGGCGGGGTGAACAAACTCATGCCGGGCTCCGCTCGATCAGAAAGTCCGGCCCCGCCGCCAGGGCGAACCAGTCGTAGCCGCCGGGCAGATCGGTGGCCTTCAGGTACTGGAAATGGAACGCCAGCGGATCGCGGCGGATGGCGCGGAAATGCTCGTCCGTCAGCAGCTTGTGGAAGCGCGGCGCCCGTCTTTCCGGCCGGTCCGGATCCGGCGCGGGGACCACCCCGTGCAGCGCATGGAGCGTGCAGGCCGAGGCCGGGTCCGAGGCCGAGGTGGCGTCCACCCAGCCGACGGAGCGCGCCGCCGCCACGGCCCTCAAGGCCGCCCGGAACGTCTCGTCCCCCAGCGCCGCCTGGATGCACAGGCCCTGCCCCAGCGTCAGCAGGCTGACCGCCGTGGTCCCGCGTCCCAGATCGGGCCGCATCTCCAGCGCCCGGGCCAGCACCCGCACCGCCTGGTTGCCGCCCAGGCTGAAGCCCGCCAGCACCACCTCGTCGGCCCAGCCCTCGTCCACCGCGGCGATCAGGCGTTCGGCGAACAGGTCGCAGCGCGCGGCCTGCTCCGGCGGCGGATCGGCGGCGATGCGCGCCATGTAGGAAAAGCACTGGCTGACCCAGCCGCAGTTCACCTTGCGTCGATGCGCCGCCACAGCCAGGCGATGACGAAGGGCGCCGCGGCGACCACCGGGAGCGCCGCCCAGGGCGTGATCAATCCCGCCGCCAGCGCCAGAAGAGCCATCAGCCCGATCAGCCCGCCCAGGATCACCGGCGGCGTCATCAGGCACAGCCACAGCGCCCGCGCCTGTCGCCGCGTCAGGCCATAGAGCCCCGCCCCGGCCATGGCCGCGACCCAACGGGGCATGGCATGATCACCCGCCGCTCGCCTCTCAGCCACCAGGCCCGCACCAGATCGTCCCAGCGCAGCAGGGTGACCCGGGTCTCCGCCGCGCGCCCGTCCATCACCGTCTGCACCGTCCAGCCCAGCGCATGATCGCCGTCGGCGTGCTTGCGCTCCACCGCGATCACGGCGCCGGACACCGCCGCCTGCTTCGGCGCCTCCTCGGTCCACATGCGGTGATAGGCGGCGGGAGAACGGGGGTCGTAGCCGGGAATGAACAGCAGCCGGCGCCGGTGCGCGCGCCCCTGCCCGGTCGAATCGACCTGATCCCGCATTCGTCCCCTCCATCCCCGGCGGGCACTGAACCCGCGCCGCCCGGCCGTGTCAAACCGCCATGCGGGTCTTCCTCAGCCGCTCCGCTGGCCACGGGCGCCTGGCGGGTTTAAGACGACGCCAAACAACCAGATCAGGGAACACTCAGGACATGCGCGACATTCGCCACTTCATCGACGGGGCTTCCTTCGAGGGCGCCTCGGGCCGCTTCGGGGACGTCTTCAACCCCAACACCGGCGAGGTGCAGGCGCGGGTCCAGCTGGCCACCGAAGGCGAAGTCGACAAGGCCGTCCAGGCTGCCCAGAACGCCTTCGAAGCGTGGTCCTCCACCAATCCCCAGCGCCGCGCCCGGGTGATGTTCGAATTCAAGCGCCTGGTCGAGGCGAACATGGACGAGCTGGCCGAAATGCTGTCGTCCGAGCACGGCAAGGTCATCGCCGACTCCAAAGGCGACATCCAGCGCGGCCTTGAGGTCATCGAGTTCGCCTGCGGCATCCCCCACGCCTGAAGGGCGAGTACACCCAGGGCGCCGGCCCCGGCATCGACGTCTATTCCATGCGCCAGCCGCTGGGCGTGGTGGCGGGCATCACGCCTTTCAACTTCCCGGCCATGATCCCCATGTGGATGTTCGGCGTGGCCATCGCCGTGGGCAACACCTTCATCCTCAAGCCGTCCGAGCGCGACCCGTCGGTGCCGGTCCGTCTGGGCGAACTGATGATGGAGGCGGGCGCCCCCGCCGGGGTGCTGAACGTGGTCCACGGCGACAAGACGGCGGTGGACGCCATCCTGACCCATCCGCTGGTCCATGCCGTCAGCTTCGTCGGCTCGTCCGACATCGCCCACTATGTCTACCAGACCGGCGCCGCCAACCATAAGCGCGTCCAGGCCATGGGCGGGGCCAAGAACCACGGCGTCATCCTGCCCGACGCCGACATGGACCAGGTGGTCAAGGACCTCACCGGCGCCGCTTTCGGAAGCGCGGGCGAACGCTGCATGGCCCTGCCGGTGGTGGTGCCCGTGGGCCAGAAGACCGCCGACGACCTGCGCGAACGGCTGGTCGCGGAAATCCCGAAACTGAGGGTCGGCGTCTCCACTGACGCAGAGGCCCACTACGGCCCCGTGGTCAACGCCGC
Source organism: Brevundimonas abyssalis TAR-001 (assembly GCF_000466985.1). GTDB lineage: Bacteria > Pseudomonadota > Alphaproteobacteria > Caulobacterales > Caulobacteraceae > Brevundimonas > Brevundimonas abyssalis. The sequence goes on along the minus strand of NZ_BATC01000033.1, from coordinate 25,553 downwards.
CCACAAGACGCGCGTCGAGGGCTGGATCGACCAGGGCGTCAAGGACGGCGCCGAACTGGTCATCGACGGCCGCGGCTTCTCCCTGCAGGGCCATGAGAAGGGCTACTTCATCGGCCCGTCCCTGTTCGACCACGTCAAGCCGGGCATGGAGTCCTACAAGGAAGAAATCTTCGGCCCGGTCCTTCAGATCGTGCGGGCCGAGAACTTCGAGGAGGCCCTGTCGCTGGCCTCGAAGCACCAGTACGGCAACGGGGTGGCCATCTTCACCCAGAACGGCCGCGCGGCCCGCGACTTCGCCGCCCGGGTCAATGTGGGCATGGTGGGCATCAATGTGCCGATCCCGGTGCCGGTCGCCTATCACACCTTCGGCGGCTGGAAGCGCTCGGCCTTCGGCGACACCAACCAGCACGGCATGGAAGGCGTCCGTTTCTGGACCAAGACCAAGACCGTCACCGCCCGCTGGCCGGACTCGGAGCTGGAGCACGCGGACTCCAGTTTCGTCATTCCGACGATGCGGTAAGGTCGCTGCGAGCAGTTGGGGGGGCGGTCATGCGCAAGGTCATTCTAGCAATTTTTATAGTGGCTCTTGGGACTGTCAGTATCCCGGCGCCAATGATGGCTCGGGCCGCAGCCCAGGAGCGCACGCTTGCGGACCAGGGCGCGGTCATGGCGAGATTGCTGGACGCGGGGCTGCAAATACAGACCGCGTTGGGAAGTCTTTTCTCCAGTCAGTTCATTGAACCGGACGCCAGCGCCAGACTCTGGAGGGATACGCTCCGGGCTCGTCGCCCCGAGATTGATCAGACCCTCGCCGTCATCCGGCAAGCCTCCGTCGAGATTCAAGGTTTGAGGGCGTCTGGAAACGAACTCTCCGATCGCCAGATCAACAGCTTTGTCGACACGCTGAGCGAGCAGGCCGACACCGCTGAAGCAATGTTGGTGTCGCTTATCGAAGTCTCGGATTCTTTGGAAGCGGGAGAACGGGGGGCTGTTGACCGGGGGATCGAGGCCCTGATTCATGGGCCTGTGCTGATGATGGATGGACAGGCGCTCTCTCTCCGCACGCAGGCCGCAATGTTCCCGCCGGGACAATCGCAGCAACATCTGGCCTATGCCTCAGCTGCGCTCACGGAAGGTGTCTCATTTAAACTCAAGGCTCTGAACGGACTTGTTCCCCAAAGACAAGCACGTGACGAAATCCGCAGCCGCGCGGAGAGCATCGCCGCAAATGTGGAGGAGGGGCTGGCTGCTCTGGAGCGAGAAATCCTCACAGGGACCACAGACGTCGAACAGGCGGCCCTGATCGACAGGCTCGTTCCATTGAAAAGAGAGGCGTTTATCCTTGTTCAGCAAGGAGAAAATTTGCTGATCAGGGCCGCTTCTGAAGTTGAAAGAAATGAGGATTCAGAAGCGTGGTGGACTGATTACGACACGCTTTCACTGCGCATAAATCAAAACACGTCTGAGCAGCTACGCATCATAGCGGGGAACTGACCGCTTCAGTCCGGATCCGATGCGGCCTCGCCCTTGCCCGGCAGGGCGGTGAGGGTGCGGACGAAATCGTCGCGCCAGATGGCCACGTCCGAGGCCCGCACCGCCGCCATCAGGGCGGTCCAGCGTTCGATGCGTTCATCCCGCGACATGGTCAGGGCGCGGTGGATGGCCTGGGCCACCTCCTCCCGGGCGAACGGATTGACGATCAGGGCCTCGCGCAGTTCCTCCGCCGCTCCGGCGAAGCGCGACAGGATCAGCACGCCCGGGTCCTCCGGGTTCTGGGCCGCCACATATTCCTTGGCCACCAGATTCATCCCGTCGCGCAGGGGCGTCACCAGCCCCACCCTGGCCGCCCGGTAGATGCCCGCCAGCTGATCCCGGCGATAGGTGCGGTTGAGATAGCGCACGGGCGCCCAGTCCATATCTGCATAGGCGCCGTTCACGTGGCCCGCGAGGCGTCCAGCCGCGCCCGCAGGTCCTGATAGGTGTCCACCTCGTCGCGCGAGATGGGGGTCACCTGCAGCAGGAACACCTCGCCGCGCATGGAGGGGTTGTCCTCGAGGAACTGCTGGAACCCCAGCAGCCGCTGTTCCAGCCCCTTGGAGTAGTCCAGCCGGTCCACGCCCACGATCATCGATCGGAACGCCGAGGACGCCGCCATGCGGTCATAGGTGCGCTGGCCCAGCGCCGAGTCCCGCGCGGCGATGAAGCCGTCCACGTCGATGCCGATGGGGAAGACCCCGCCCTGCACCGTCTTGCCGAAGGCTCCATGCCGTTGTCGCCGACCTGCCGTCCGCCGGCCTCGGAGGTCACGTAGTCGCGGAACAGGTCCAGCCACTCCTGGGTGTGAAATCCCAGCAGGTCGTAGTCGAACAGGGACTCCACCAGCCTGCGGTGAAACGGCAGGGTCACCAGCAACTGGCGCACCGGCCAGGGCGTGTGCAGGAAGAAGCCGATCCGGTTCCTGATCCCCAGCCGCCGCAGATCCCGGGCCAGGGGGATCATGTGATAGTCATGGATCCAGACGATGTCGTCGTCCTGGATCAGGGGCGCCAGCACCTCGGCGAAGCGGGCGTTGGTCCGCTCATAGCCCTGGCCGTACGACTGCTCATAGGCGGTCAGGTCGACCCGGTGGTGGAACAGCGGCCACAGGGTCTTGTTGGCGTAGCCGTTGTAATACTCCTCGACATCCTGGGCCTCCAGATCCACCAGGGCCACGGTGACCCCGGCCCGATCCTCCATCTTCAGTTCGCCGGTGAAGGTCTCGGTGGTCTCCCCGGACCAGCCGAACCAGATGCCGTCATATCGCCGCAGCGCCGCCGACAGGGCCGCAGCCAGCCCGCCGGTGGAGCTCTCCCCCGCATCCTTCGGCGCGGAGACACGGTTCGATACGACGATCAGGCGACTCATCTCACATCCGTCCAGGAACGGCTCAACAGCACGGCGCAGTTGATGATCCCCACAAGGGAATAGGTCTGCGGGTAGTTCCCCCACAGTTCGTCATCGCCCAGGGAGATGTCCTCGGACAGCAGGCCCGCATTGGTGCGGCGGCTCAGCATCTGTTCGAACATCTCGCGCGCCTCGTCCGCGCGCCCGTTCATGTGCAGGGCCTCGATGAACCAGAAGGTGCAGAAGTTGAACGCCGTCTCCGGCTCGCCGAAGTCGTCCGGCTCCACATAGCGGAACAGATACGGCCCCTTCTTCAGGTCACGCTCGATGGCGTCGAAGGTGGCCACCTGACGCGGGTCCTGTGGATCGAGGAAGCCCAGCTCCACCATCTGCAACAGCGAGGCGTCCAGCTCGGTCCCGCCGAAGCTGGCGGCGAAGCGGCCCTCCTCAGGCACGAAGGCTTCCTTCTCTATCCGTGCACGGATGATCCCGGCGCGCTCCCGCCAGACCTCGGCCCGATCGTGCAGCTTCAACTGGTCCGCAGCCTTGGCCAGACGGTCGCACGCGGCCCAGCACATCATGGAGGAATAGGTGTGCACCCGCGCAATGGTGCGGAACTCCCACAGGCCCGCGTCGGTCTGGTCGTGCACGGCGAAGGCGCGCTCGCCCACCTGCTCCAGGGCGTGGAAATCCTCCACCGACCCGGGGCGCAGCAGGCGCTGGTCATAGAAGGATTGCACCAGCGGCAGGACAATTTGTCCGTATACGTCATGTTGCAGATGTTCGTGCGCCTGGTTGCCCACCCGCACCGGCTTCATGCCGTGATAACCCTCGACCGTATCGACGATGCGCTCGGTGATCGCGCCCTCCAGCCCGACACCGTAGACCGGCTGCACGTGCCCCCCTGCCGCGTTGTCCACCAGGTTCCGCAGATAGGCGAGGTAGTTCTCCAGGATGTCGATGGCGCCCAGCCGGGTCAGAACCCGCACCGTGTAATAGGCGTCGCGGATCCAGCAGAACCGGTAGTCCCAGTTGCGCCCGCTCTCGGGAAACTCCGGCACCGAGGTGGTCAGGGCCGCGACGATGGCGCCGGTCTCTTCGTGGGCGCACAGCTTGAGGGTGATGGCGGCGCGGATCACCGCCTCCTGCCAGTCCAGCGGCAGATACAGGGTCCGCACCCACTGTCGCCAGTAGTCCTCGGTCCGTTCGCGGGCGGCGGCGACGCCGGCCCCCACTTCCTGATCATAGCCCTCGTCGGGGCCGAAGAAGAACGACAGGGTCCGCTCGACCCGGAAGGTGCGTTCGTCCAGCACATGGGACACAGGACAGTCCGTGGTCAGACGGAAGGTCAGGTCCGTGCAGTGATAGCGGATATGGTTCGAGCCCGAAGTGGTCGGCGCGGGCCGCGCGCCCCAGTCGCGGGCGGGCCGCATGCGGATGGTGACGCGGGGCACGCCGTGCAGCGGCCGGATGATGCGGGCCAGGGCGATGGGGCGATAGGTGCGGCTGTGCTTGGCGTGGCGGGGCGCGAAATCGATGATCTCCAGCGCCGCCCCGTCCTCGGCGGTCAGCACCGTGCGCAGCACCGGGGTGTTGCGCACATAGGCCTGCTCCACATGCTTCTGGCCGTCCAGTTCGATGGACCAGAAGCCGTGCTGCGGGTCGTCCCCATCCATCAGGGCCGAGAACACCGGATCGCCGTCCACGCGCGGCGCACACGACCACACGTGTCGCCCCTGCCGGTCGATGAGGCTGGAGACGGCGCAGTTGCCGATCGGCGCCAGGTCCAGATTGGGTCGGTTGCCGTTCATGCGCGCTCCGCCAGGGTTTCGAGCCAGTCCATCACCGCCTCGGGGCCGTTCAGGCCGTACAGGGCCGCTGTCTCGCGCGGCGGGCCCACCAGCACCCCGAACCCGCCCCGTCCGGCGGCGGCGGTGAAGGCGAACTCGTCGGTCAGGTCATCGCCGGTCATCACCGGGACAGCACCCTTGAACGGCGCCTCCTCCATGAAGGCGGCCAGGGCGCGGCCCTTGTCGGCGCCGGGCGTCTTCAGCTCCTGCACCATGTCGCCGGGCTGCAGGGTCAGGCCGTGGCGCTCGGCCAGGGCGCGCGCCAGATCGCGCGCCGCGTCCGCCTGATCCGGCGCCTGACGGTAGTGGAGGGTCACGCCCAGCCCCTTGTCCTCGATCAGGACCCCCGGCCGGTCGCGCGCGAATGCCACCAACGCCTCATGCACCTGCGCCATGTCCGGATGGGGCGCCAGCCGCCGCACCTGCCCGTCGGCGCCGCGCCGTTCCAGCCCGTGAATCCCGGCGACACAAGGCACGGCGCCTTCGCAGATGCGGTCGATCTCGGCGATGGTGCGTCCGCTCACCACCGCCAGCCGGCCATCCAGCCGTTCCAGCAATCGGCCCAGCACGCGGGTTCGACGGCCGTCGGGTCCGACGCCCTCGGGGGTCGCGGTGATGGGCGCCAACACCCCGTCCATGTCCAGAAACAGGGCCGGCCGCTGCGGCAAGGCGGGCGGCGGCGACAGGGGCGTCACGGCATGGGCGGCGTCGGTCAGCATGATCCTCATGAACTGTCTGGCTTGTCCCCGCACCCTAACGCGTGACCGCCCCCGAAGTTGACCCCTTGGGGGGCATTTTTCTTCGCACCTGCGAAATAGGACCTCGTCGGCGCCCCGTTAAGGATTGTGTGGGGAGGCGCCGGGCTAGACTGACCCAAGGCGATTCGCGGTCCGGGGCGTAATTCACATGGTCGATCCCATCGCTTCCCTGAAGGGCAAGCGGGTGCTGGTCACCGGCGGCGGCGGCTTCATCGGCAGCCGCGTCTGCGAGCGGCTGGTCGAGGCCGGTGCCGATGTGCGCGCGCTGGTGCTCTACACCTCGTCGGGCACGGCCGAGTGGCTGGACACCTCGCCCGTCCGCGCCGAGGTCGACATCCGGCGCGGCGATCTGGCCGATCGGGACTCGGTCATGGATGCGGTCAGGGACTGCGAAATCGTCCTGCACCTGGGCGCCCTGATCGCCATTCCCTATTCCTACGCCGCGCCCGAAAGCTATGTGCGGGTCAACACCCTGGGCACGCTCAATGTGCTGCAGGCGGTGCGCGAGTGCGGCGTCGCCCGTATGGTCAACACCTCCACCAGCGAGGCTACGGCACCGCCCGCTTCACCCCCATGACCGAGGAGCATCCGCTCCAGGCCCAATCCCCCTATGCGGCCTCCAAGATCGCCGCGGACAAGTTGGTGGAGTCCTTCCACCTGTCGTTCGGCGTCCCGGCCGTCACCCTGCGCCCCTTCAACACCTTCGGCCCTCGCCAGAGCGCCCGGGCGGTGATCCCGGCGGTGGCGGTGCAGGCGCTCAGCGGAACCACGGTCAATCTGGGCGCGACCCGCCCCACCCGCGACTTCGTCTTCGTGGACGACACCGCCGACGCCTTCCTGGGCGCCGCCGCCGTGCCCGGGATCGAGGGCATGACCCTGCACTTCGGCGGCGGTCGCGAGGTGTCCATCGGCGACCTGGCCTGATGATCGGCCGGGCGGCGGGCCGCGACATCGAGATCGTCACCGACCAGCAGCGCCTGCGCCCCGAAGGCAGCGAGGTGGACCGCCTGATCGCCGACGCCTCAAAGGCCCGCGAGGCCCTGGCTGGGCGCCGCGCGTGTCGCTGGAGGAGGGACTTGAGCGCACCGTCGCCTTCATCCGCGACAACCTGCATCTGTACCGCCCGCAGGATTACGCCACATGATGCGCGCGCCCGGAAACGCCCCTTGGGACGACCGCGTCTTCATCATCGCCGAGGCGGGGGTGAATCACGACGGCGACATGGACAAGGCCTTCGCCCTGATCGAGGCCGCCGCCGGGGCGGGCGCCGATGCGGTCAAGTTCCAGACCTGGCTGCCGGGCGAGATCGTCGGCCGGTTCAGTCACAAGGTGGACTATCTGGAGCGCACCACCGGCGTTCAGGAGACCTTCTACGACCTGCTGGAGCGCCTGCGCATCGGGCTGGAGGACACCGCCCGGCTCAAGGCCGCGTGCGAGGCGGCGGGCGTGATGTTCATGTCCACGCCCGAGGGCTTCGACACCCTGGCCTATCTGACCGGCGATCTGGACATGGCCGTGGTCAAGATCGGCTCCAGCGAGGTCAACCATTCCGCCTTCCTGACCGCCGCAGGCAAGACGGGCCGCCCGGTGATCCTGTCCACGGGCGCCAGCACCCTGGACGAAGCCCGCCACGCCCTCGCCGCCGTGCGGGCCGAGGGCGATCCGCCGGTGTGCGTGCTCCATTGCGTCTCCGAATATCCCGCCCCGGACGCGGAGATGAACCTGCGCGCCCTGACCACCCTGGCCGACGATCTGGGCGTCGTGGTCGGCCTGTCGGATCATTCCCTTGGCGCCGAGGCTGCCGTCGCCGCCACGGCCATGGGCGCCCGGGTGATCGAAAAGCACCTGACGCTGGACACCAAGGCCCCCGGGCCCGACCACGCCGCCTCCATGGCGCCGGACGATTTCGCGGCTCTGGTCCGCGCTGTGCGCCGGATCGAGTCCATGCTGGGGGATGGCGTCAAGCGCCCCCGCCCGTCCGAGGCCGCCAACATCAGCGGCATCCGGCGCAGCGTGGTGGCGCTGGACGCCCTGCCCGCCGGGACCGTGCTGACCGCCGCCCATCTGGGCTGCAAGCGTCCGGGCACCGGCGCTCCGCCCGACGATCTACCGCGCCTGATCGGTCACCGCCTGACCCGCGCGCTGCAGCCCGACGAGCCCGTGTCCTGGGCCGATGTGGAGCCCGCAGGGACATGACGCGAACGGTCTGCGTGGTCTCCGTCTCCCGCGCCGACCGCGCCATGGCGGCGGTGGTGGGCCGTGCGCTGGAGGACGCGGGGGTTCAGGCCGTGGCGATCGTCGTGGACGATCCGCTCGGCCCCGACAGCCAGATTGAGGATCACGGCGTGCCCACCCGTCGCATTCCGGCGCACATGGACGGGGACGGCCCCGCCGATCTGGGCCGCCGCATGGGCGCCCTCACCGCCGCCTTCGCCGGGGTTTTCGCCGAGGAGCGACCCGACATCATCGTCCTGACCGGCGATCGCTACGAGACCCTGGCGGCGGCGGGCGCGGCCTCGCTGGCGGGGGCGGTCATCGCCCACCTGCACGGTGGAGAACTGACCCTCGGCGCCATGGACGACGCCTTCCGCCACGCCATCACCAGACTGTCCCATCTGCACTTTCCGGCCACCGAAGCCGCAGCCGCGCGCCTGATCCGCATGGGGGAGGAGGACTGGCGCATCACCCTCGCCGGGGCGCCGGGGCTGGACCTGCTGATGTCGGCGCCGCCCATGCCGCGCGCGGACCTGTTCCGCGCCCTGAAGATGGCCGATCCGGGCGAATTCATCCTCGCCACCTGGCACCCGGAGACCCTGACCGCGGACGGGGGCGCGGCGGGGCTTGAGGCCCTGCTGACCGCCCTGTCGGAAACCGGGCGCCCGGTCCTGTTCACCGGCGTCAACGCCGACCCCGGCGGGGCGGGACAGGCGGCGCGCATCCGCAACTGGGCCGAGGGGCAGACGGCCATTCACCTGATCCCCAGTTTAGGCACCCTCTACGCCCCGGCCCTCGCCCACGCGGCGGTGATGGCGGGCAATTCGTCCAGCGGCATCATCGAGGCGGCGGCCTTCGCCCTGCCCGTGGTCAATGTGGGCGACCGCCAGAAGGGCCGTGACCGGGGCGCCAACGTCCTCGACGCCGCCGCTGATCCCGTCGCCGTGCGGCAGGCCCTCACCCGCGCATTGGACCCGGCCTTCCGATCCAGCCTGACAGGCGTGGCCAATCCCTACGGCGACGGCCGCGCAGGCCCGCGCATCGCCGCCCGCCTGGCCGCCGAGCCCATCGACGACCGCCTCAGACAAAAATCCTTTCCCGAGGAGCGCCCATCATGACCCGTCGTGAACTGGCCCCCTATCTGCTGTCCGATCAGGCCACCCTGCGCGAGGCCATCGAGCGGCTGGACGCCGTGCGCGGCCAGCTGGTGGTGGTCATCGACGAGGACGGGCGGCTGCGCGGCTCCCTGACCGACGGCGACGTGCGTCGGGCCCTGCTGCGCATGACGCCCATGGAGGCGGGCGTCGAAACGGCCATGAACGCCGAGCCGGTGGCCGTGCGCCGGGGCCAGAACCCCGCCGAGATCCAGGCGGAACTGGAGGTGCGCGGCGCGACCCAGGCCCCCGTCATCGACCGGGCGGGCCGGGTGGTGGGCCTGTATCCCGAGCACTACGGCGACGCGGGCCGGCGCGACAATCTGGTGGTCATCATGGCCGGCGGACGCGGCGCGCGGCTGGCCCCCCTGACCCGCCACACCCCCAAGCCCATGCTGACCATTTCGGGGCGGCCCCTGCTGGAGACCATCATCGAGCGCCTGCGCGATCAGGGCTTCGGACGCTTCCGTCTGGCGGTCAACTATCTTGCCGAGGTGATCGAGGGCCATTTCGGCGACGGCTCGGCTTTTGACGTCGAAATCTCCTATCTGCGCGAGACCGAACCGCGCGGCACCGCCGGAGCCCTGGCCCTGCTGGACGAGCCCATCGAGGAGCCCTTCCTGGTCATGAACGGCGACGTGCTGACCCGGCTGGACTTCGCCCAGCTTCTGGACTTCCACGGCGATCACGAGGCCGCCGCCACCGTCTGCGTGCGGGAGCATCGGTTCGAGGCCCCCTTCGGCGTGGTGGAGACCGAAGGCCACCGTCTGGTCTCCATCCGCGAAAAGCCCACCTTCCGCTGGTTCGCCAACGCCGGGATCTATGTGCTGGGCCCCGACGCCCTGAAACAGGTGCCCGACACCGGCCACTATGACATGCCCACCCTGCTGGCCGCCCTGTCGGACCGGGGCGACACCGTCGGCGCCTTCCCCATTCACGAATACTGGATCGACATCGGCCGTCCGCCGGACTTCGAGCTGGCGCGCAGCGACTATGAGGCGGTGTTCGCCGCCGCGGCCACATGAGCCGAAGCCGCGTCCTCGGCCTGATCCCCGCGCGCGGCGGCTCCAAACGCTTGCCCGGCAAGAACCTGGCCGACCTGCACGGCCGCAGCCTGCTTCAGCGCGCCATCGATGCGGGGCTGGCGGCCCGAGGCATAGACCGCCTGATCGTCTCCACCGACGATCCCGCCATCGCCGAGGCGGCCCGCGCGGGCGGCGCCGAGGTTCCCTTCCTGCGGCCCGCCGAACTGGCCACGGACGAGGCGTCCTCCCTGGACGTGGTGCGCCACGCCATGGACTGGGCGGACCAGGACGAGCCCGGCGCCTTCTCCCATCTGGTCCTGCTCCAGCCCACTTCGCCGCTACGCACCGCCGGGGACATCGACCAGACCCTGACCCTGTGCCGCGATCAGGACCGGTCGACGGCCGTCAGCGTGACCCCCGCGCCGAAGCCGGATGTGCTCATGATCGGTCAGGGCGGCGTGCTGCGCCCCGCGTCCGAATATGGACACCCCCTCATCCTCAATGGCGCGGTCTATGTGCTGAAATGGGACCACCTCAATATCGGCGGCGCTTCATCGCTCCGGATACGGCCTATCACGTCATGGACCAGCATCGGTCGGTGGACGTAGACACGTCGGACGACCTCGACCGGGCCGCAAAAATCCTGAAATCCTGATTTCGGATTCGCCTGCCTGACGAAGACTTGCGGTGGCGCGATAAATGCTTGCGCATCCTTACCAGATCACTAAGAGTCCGGCCCCGTCGGATCCGGAGTCAGAGGGAGGGGAAGCCGTGACGATGGAAACCAGTCAGGACCTCAAGGGGCCTGGAGCCAACCAGCGGTTCAGGGAAAAGCGTTCGGGGGATCGCTTTTACGGTGACCAGGGTCGTGGCGCGGGTCTTTACGCTGAGGTGCGTCCGCTTGGAGAGCCCCGGCCCATCACGCTCGAAACGGCGGACGAAACCCGCTGAAATTTGGCTTGCCGCCTCAGGAACCTTTTAGGACATCCTGTTCCTGAACGGTTTTGCTCGCCAACGGCGTGGCGTGGGTGGCACAGGCCGGAAGCCAATACAGGCCCGGGGCCGTCTGCCGGTGGTCAATCACGCTTTCGTGTGACACAACCGATACGTTAAGAACTTTTCCTGCGAGGCGCGGCTTGCCCGACAGCATTCACCGTTCTGCGGCCTTCGTGAGAGATCGGCTCCCTGAATCGGTGTCAGGCGCTGCCGCGGGTCCGTCCATCGACGTTTCAAGCGAACACATGATGAAACTGGCGGCCGAGGCCGCTCAGCTTCGCCTGAAGGTGATGACCCTGTCCGCCGAGAACGAGCGGTTGAAGGACACCATCTCGTTCCAGCTGGGCAATCTGCTGATCCGGGCCAAGACCTGGCGGGGGCTGGTCGATCTGCCGGCCGGACTGCTGCGTCTTCGCCGCCAGTCGCTGGAGCGGCGCGGCCGGTCAGCGGTCCGCGACCCCAATCTGAATCCCGAAACGGCGGTGCGCCTCCAGCAGCTGAGCCTGCGTGTGTTCGACATGCGCGCCGACGAGATCATCGAAGCCGCCCTGGCGGAGTGCCGCGATCCCAAGGTCGCCATGCGCCTGGTCGCGGACCTGTCCATGTCGCTGCAGCTGGTCGACTTCGACAAGAGCATCGCCCTCGCGCGCAGTACGGTGGAGCACGATCCCAGCCCGCACCGGATTCTGTGGCTGGCCGGAATCCTCTACAATGCGGGCATGATCGAGGAGCCGCTGGCGCTGTACCGCCGGCTCGACGAGGCCCACGTCACCATGCCGGCCAACGCCCGGCTGCGTCGCGATCTGATCGAAGGCCTGGCCCGCATCCAGCGGTCCGGCCTGGCGGTCCCGGCGCGACGCGCCATCAAGCCGGTCAAGGACCGTTCCCTGCTCTATGTGGCGGCCAGCTCCTTTCCCCATCACGTCACCGGCTACGCCGCGCGGACCCACTCCCTGATCAAGGCGGTCAGCCGCCAGGGCTGGCGCGTGGAGGCCGTGACCCGGCCCGGCTATCCCGCCGACCGCAACGACGCCCAGCATGTGACCGGGCGGCTGGGCGCACAGGAAGTCGACGGCGTCGTCTATTCCCGCCTTGCCGGGCCGCCGTCCAACGCCACGCCGTTCGATCGCTATTGCGACGACGCGGGTCAGGCCCTGCTGGAGCATATCCATAAGGTCCGGCCGTCCGTGGTCCAGGCCGCTTCGAACCACGTCAACGCGGCGCCCGCCCTGATGGCCGCACGCAAGGCCGGGCTGCCCTTCGTCTATGAAGTGCGCGGGCTCTGGGAACTGACCAGCGCGGCGCGCACGCCGCATTGGGAAGGCTCCGAACGGTTCGAGTTCCAGCGCCGCCAGGAAACCCGTGTAGCCCAGGAGGCCGACGCGGTCGTGGCGATCTCCAACGGCCTCAAGAACGAGCTGATCTCCCGCGGGGTCGACGGCCGCAAGATCACCGTCGTGCCCAACAGCGTGGACCCTCAGGTCTTCAGCCCGCGCCCGCGCGATCAGGCCCTGGCCAGCGAAATCGGCCTGGATGACCGGCGCGTGCTCGGCTTCCTGGGCTCCATGACCGGCTATGAGGGCCTGGTCGATCTGATCACGGCGCTGTCCCATCTGCGTCAGGACGGCCTGGACGTTTGCGCCCTGCTGGTCGGCGACGGACCGGCCTTCCGCGAGGTGCGCGAGGCCGCGCGCGTCATGGGGGTGTCCGACCACCTGATCATGCCCGGCCGCGTGCCCCACACCGATGCGCCGCGCTGGTATTCGCTGATGAATGTGGCGGTCTATCCCCGGCGCCCGGCGCAGGTCACCGAGCTGGTGCCGCCGCTGAAACCGCTGGAGGCCATGGCCATGGAGCTGCCTGTGGTGGCCTCCAACGTCTCGGCCATCTCGGAAACCCTGATCCACCGCGAGAACGGCTTCCTGTTCAACAAGGGCGACGTGGGCGAACTGACCGACCTGCTGGGCGAGGTGATGGGAACGCCGGACCGGTCCATGGCCGTCGCCCGCAACGCCCGCCGCGACGTCGAGCGGCGCTTCACCTGGTCCCGGGCCGCCGCCAGCCTGGACGATCTCTATGCCCAATGGGCGCTGAAGGCGGCCTGAGGCAGGGTCGCTCTGATTGACCCCGGGCGCGGCCGTCGATATCCGCATTGGACGCAGCCATGCCGGGCGCTGAGCGTGCTCAGCGTCCGCCAGCCCAGGAGCCGGCCGCTTGAAGACCATCCGTCGACGCGCCGCCAATCCCGTCCTTCGCTGGGAGCCCGCCGGGCCCAACCAGCAGTATCGCGTCATTGTCCGCAATCAGGACACGGGCGAGCGGCGGTCGATCTATGACGGCTTTCGCACCGAATGCCGCCTGCCGCCCGACTTCCGTCTGACGCCGGACCAATTGGCCTTTCGCGTCATGGTCCGCCCCGTCGATGACCCTGAGGCGCGCTTCGCGCGGCTGCATGACTATGCGCCGATCCCGCGGCTGGGCGACGATTTCGAAACGCCCGCCGAGGATCTGCTGATCGGCGATGCGGCGCCGGGCGCCGACCAGTATCGCCTGCTGGTCAAAAAGCCCGACGTCGATCGCCCGCTGGTGGACATGGTCCGGGCCGAGCCCCGCTTCCTGCTGCCTCCGGGCCAGCTCAGGGACGGTCAGTTCGAGTACGACATCCTGCCCAGGGTTCGCGGCCGATGGCGCAACCGCAAGGGCCTGGCGGTCAGGACCGCGATGATCGTGGCGGCGGACGAGCGCGCCGAGCGCCCCGTGCCTCTGCCGGCCGACGAGACCAGGACGATCCGGGGCGCGCCCGCGCGTCACGCGCCCGGACGGCCGGACCGGCTGGCTTCCGAGGCGGTGTCGACCGGCTCCACCCTCCTGATCGCCGTGGACGTCACGGCCCGGCCCGACCTGGCGCCCCTGGCCGATCCTCGCGACGTGGCGGCGCGCCAGTGGTGGGCGGGAGACGGAACGGCGGCTGTGGAAAGCGTCGTTCTCGCCCTCGAGGCGAACGCTCTCAAGGGATTGTTCTTCATTGATGTCCTGGCCGGAGAAGCGCTGGGCGACGACCTGGTCCGGCGCCTCACGGACACCCTGAAAAAGCGGGGCCATGGGCTGGGGCTGATGGTCAATCCCGAACCGTGGCGCGGCCTGTCCGGCGACCTGGCGGAGATGAACGACGTCGCCGCCACATCTGTCGCTTGCGCCCGTTACGAATCCATCGTCGGCGAGGCGCCCGGGGCCCTCAGCTTCGGCCCCGGACTGCTGGGCGCGGACACCCTTGCCGAGGCCAGGCGTCTGGGCGTGAAGGTGGTGCTGGCGGACCGGGCGGAACAGCTGGGCCTGCCCGCCTGGATGCGCTGGAGAACGGCCCCCTTCGCGGCCTATGACGACCTGCTGGTCATTCCCGCGTCCATGGCGCTTTCAACCCCCGCCCATCAGAGGGACCGGGTGGTGCGCCACGCCCTGAACGCCGCGGACGCCATGGCGGCGGATGCGGCCTCGGACCTGACCGCAGCCGCGGCCCTGGCCCGCCCGGACGGCCTGATCACGGCCCGCATCGAACCCATTGAGTTGTTGCGCAGGTCCATGGTCCGCTCGGCGGCCCAGGCGGAGGCCTGGAACCAGGCCATGGCCGACCGCCTGCCCGCCTGGGCCGAGGCCGGCTGGGAGCGCAGTCCGCACGGGTTCCCGGTTCTGGCCGACCGGGACGAGATCAAGGTCGAGATGATGACCGCCCTCATCGCCGGGCTGGGCCGCGCCGGCGTGGCCGCGATCAATCCGCGTTCGGCCTTCACGCCCGGCCATCTTCGGTCCTGGGCAGAGACCCGGGAGGCGTTTGAGCCGCTGGTCGAGCAGAGGCGCGGCCCCCGACGGTTCCGCCCCTCGGCCGTCAGACGCTATGACGCCGCCTTGCTGCAAGCCCTGAAGGCGACGCCCGCATGAGCCCGGCTCTGTCTCCCGTCAAGGCGCTGGTGAGGACCTGGAAATCGCTGGGCGCGCCCTCGGGGGCCGGCGTCGTTCTGGCGTTCGGCCCGCAGGGACCGGACCTGGCCCGCGCCGCCCAGGAGGCCCTGACCCCCGGGTCCCTGACCCTGCTGCACCCTGACCGTCCGCCGCCCCGCGCGCGCTTCGACACCGCGCCGGACTCCCTGGCGGATCTCGCGGCCGCCCGGCCCGGCGCCTTCGACCTGATCCTTGCGGGCGGAGGCCTGGAGACCGGCGACCTGTCCCATGTCCGGGACCGCCTCGAGGCCCTGGTCGATCTTCTGGCCCCCGCAGGCGTTCTGGCCGTCGCGATCGACACCCTCGCCGCCCCGGTGGCCGCCGAGTTCGACTCGCTTCTGTTTCCCCATCTGGCCCGCACCGGGGAGCTGGGCGAGGATTTGCCGATCCGGGCGCCTCTGCCCGCCGCCGCCTGGATGCTGCTGATCCGCGCCTCCGGGCTGACGCTGGAGGCCGCCGACGGCTTCGGCGGCCAGAGCCTGCCCCGGGACTACGCCGACCTGCATGCCGCCCGCCTGGCCGCCTACGATCCGGTTGAACTGGCCACGGGAACCCTGCGGCTGATCCTGCGAAAATCCGGAGACGAGGCATGAGTCTGCTGGACCAGGCGAAGAAAGTCCTGCGCACCGGCCGTCAGGTCGTGCTGCCCCGGCCCGAGGACAGGGACCCGGCCGACCAGGCCGCGTGGGAAGACGCGGTAGCCCTCTGGAACGCGCTGTTCGCGCCCTTCTCACCCCTGATCGAGGACGCGGACGTGCTCGAGGTGGGATGCGGCGACGGTCGCCTGCTGGGCGCGCTGGCGGCCACGGGACGGGCGCGGTCCGCCCTCGGCCTCGACCAGCACGCCTACTGGAGCGGCGAAGGCGACGGGGCGACCTGGCGGCCGCGCGACATCCCGGGCCTGGACCTTCAGACCGGCCTCGCCCCCCTGGACGCCCTGGACGAAGGCTCGGTCGATCTGATCCTGGGGCGCGAGCTGGACGGCCTTGTTCCGCTCGCGGGGCTGGAGGATCGCCTGGCCCAGCTTTACGGCCTGCTGCGGCCCGGCGGCGAGATGCTGGTGCGCCTGCGCTGCGGGGACGGAAGCGCCCGACCCGACGCCCCCGGCTACGGGTTCCTGACCCCTACGGCCTGGACGGCCCTGATGCTGGGCGCAGGCTTCGAGATCGCGGACCGGCGGCGCGTGTGGCGCACTCCGGCCGAACAGGGCCTGGCCGCCGAACATCTGGCCCAGGCCTCCGACGACGAACGGCTGACCGCCGAGATGCACCTGCGCCTGGTCCGGCCGTGGGAGTCCTGGGAGCTGGACGCCCTGCGCGCATTCGGCGACCAGCGCCGCGCGCGCAAGAAGAAGGCGGGCTGAAACGGCCGGGCGCTGTGTCCCGGCCGCTCCGGCCTAGTCGCTGAACCGGTCCACCGCCACCAGCACGCCGGCCATCTGGAAGATGGTCTGGGTCAGGTCGCGCAGGAACGGCAGCAGGGTCGAATCCGGCTTGGACATGACCAGGATGCGGTCGCCCGGCATGGCCCGGCCGCCCTCGCGCAGCTGCCCGTCCTGACGGAACACCAGCACATTGCGGCGGTCGGCGCGGGGGGTGTAGCCGCCCGCGGCCCGCACATATTGCGACACCGACTGGCCGGACTGGGCCAGGATCGATTGGGGCGCGTTCACCTCGCCGGCGATGGTCACCACCTGCGAGCGGCGCGGAATGACGATCACGTCGCCGGTCTCCACCCGCACCTGGTTCAGGTCCTGACCGTCCAGGGCCAGGATGCCGAGCGGTTCAACCTGCCGGACGCGCTGAATGTATTCGGTCACGAACGCCAGCGAGGTGGCCCGGGACTGGGCCTCGGCGGGCGAACGGGCGGGCGACAGCAGCACCGTGCGCTCCAGACGCTCCAGCCCTTCGTTCAGGGTCTGGCGCTGGGCCTCGCGCACGCTCTGGCGGCGCAGGTGGATGGCCTCCATGTCCGCGTCCGCGTCGATGGCCACCTGGGCAAGGACCTGGGCCACCGTGGTCCCCCGCACCTCGGTGAAGACCGACGGGCCGCCATGGGCGCCCTCGACCCGCACCAGCACATTGGCGGGGCGGGCGTCGGATTCGAACTGGACCCGGTCGCCGTCCATCAGGGTGAAGGCCGAGAACTGGTTCAGAGGGATGTAGGCGCTGATGGGCTGGCCGTCGCGCACGCCGAACACCGCCGCATGGGTGGCGCCGGGCTGGGGCCGGGCGAACTGCATCAGTTCGCCGCCCTGGCCGGTCTGGCCCGCCAGTTCGAAGGTGAACGGCGCGCGCACGTCGCCGCTGACCGAGACGATGGAGCCCTGCTCCTCCACCACGATGGCGTCGCCGGTGCGGAAGCTGACCCGCGGCAGCATGCCTTCGCGCAGGAAGTCATAGAGATCGGCGCGGGCGATCACCTCGCCCCCGCGCAGCACCCGGATGCGTCGATAGCTGCCGCGGGTCGGATCGATGCCGCCTGCGCGCTGCAGATAGACGATGAGGCGTCGTCCGAGGCGCCGGGGAAGGCGCCGGGCTGCTCCACGGGGCCGGTGACCAGAACCCGGGTCGAGGCCGTCGTGATGGGCGTGGCGTAGACCTGGACGCCTTCATTGTAGATGCGGCGGCTGGCGCGCTCGACCACCACGGGCGCCTGGGCCGCGGTCACGCCCGCCAGCCGGATCGGGCCGACCCCCGGCACCACCACATTGCCCTGGGCGTCGATGGTCAGCTCGTGGCTTCCCTCCACCATGCCCCACAGGGTGACCTGGACCGTGTCTCCGGGCTGCAGAATGTAGTCGGGGTCCACCACCGCGGAGGAGGCCTGTGGAGCCTCGCCCCCGAACATGTCGGCGCCGAGCGGCGGCGGGCGTTCGCCGCGACGGTCCTGGATGACCAGGCTTCGGGCCCCTGGGGCGCGGCCTGCTCCGGCGCCGTGCGTGTCGGCGCCGCCGCGCCGGTCTGGGCCTGGGCCAGACCGGCCGGCGCCATGAGGGCGGCGACGAGGGCCGCGATCTTCAGCAAGCGAGAACCGGTCATTCCATGTGATCCCGAATGATCGAATAGATGAGGGCGCCGACGCCCCAGAGCAGGGCCGAACCGATCAGCACGGCGAAGACATTGCCCAGACGCCGCCACCAGTTGGACTGCTCCGGCTCGCGCGGCGGCACATAGGCGACCACGTATTTGCGGTCGTTGATGGACTGGCGGCGCACGCTCTCGGCCGCCTGAAGGGCCGTGGTGTAGGCCTGCTGGGCGAACTCATAGTCCATCAGCACCGCCTGGGCCTCGATCTGACGGCCCGAGGCCTGTTCCCCCGGCGTGGACATGGCGCGCTGCACGGCGCGGGCGCGCTCGGCCTCCAGGGCGGCGATCTCGCGGCGCAGACCGGTCAGCTGGGGCGCGTCGGGCTGGTAGGTCTGGCTCATGGTGGCCAGTTCAGTGCGCTTCTGGGCCAGCTGGCTGTCCAGGCTGCCCACCAGGGCCATGGCCTGCTGGGCCGGGGTGGCGACATCGACGCCCGAGAACCGCTGTCCCTGATATTCCGCCAGTCTGTCTCGGGCGGCCTCGTATTCCTCGCGCTTGCGCTCGATCTCGCGCTCGGCCGCCTCGATCAGGTCGGTCATGGCCCGGTCCGACATGCGGTTGACCAGTTCCTCGCTGAGGGTCAGCACGCCCTGGCTGAGGCGCAGGGAGTCTTCCGGCGTATAGGCGCTGACCTCCACATGGGCGGACTGGGACGCCGGGTCGTGGCGCACCCGCACCTTGTCGCGCCAGAAGCGGGTGGCCCGCTCGCGGTCCGCGCCCGGCGGCAGGATCGACAGCGGATCCAGGCTGAACCGGGCGTAGGCCTCGTTGAAGGCGTAGCGCTCGCGCAGGCCCTCCACCATGGCGTGGGACCGGATGTATTCCTCCACTATCCGCGCATCCAGGGTGTTGGACGTGGGGGCCGAGATGCCCAGCACGCCCAGGGCGTCCATTGGCGCCGCCTCGGCGCCGCGCACGGCGAAGGAGGTCGAGGTCTGATACTGGGCCGGCGCCAGCAGGAGCAGATACAGGGCGTACAGGATCGTCGGCCCCAGTATGAACAGGATCGCCGAGCGCGCCAGGATCGTCCGTCTGCGGCGGGTCTTGTCCAGACCCTTGTTGGCCGGAACCTCGATGGTGGTCATGCGGCGCGCCCTCTGGCCACGATTTCCATGTAGTAATCCTCCGCCGCGTCCAGGCTCTCGAACGGCACCGCCTCGCCCCGGTCCATGACCACGGCGCGGGTGCAGAATTCGCGAATTGTCGACATGCTGTGAGACGTCATGATGATGTCGGACCGCGCCCGCCGCTCGGCGAACGCTTCCTGCGCCTTTCTGCGGAAGGCGGCGTCGCCCACGCTCAATCCTTCATCGATCACATACACCTGAAAGTCCACCGCCAGACTGAGCGCGAACGACAGCCGCGATCGCATCCCCGAGGAATAGTTGTCGATGGGCTCGTAGAAATAAGGGCCCAGTTCGGTGAACTCGCGCACGAAGGCGGTGACCTCCTCCACGTCCTTGCGATAGATCCGGCAGACGAATTTCAGGTTCTCCGCGCCGGTCATGGTGCGGTGGAACGCCCCCGTCAGCCCAAGCGGCGAGGACACGGTCACCGAACGCCGGATCTCGCCCCGATCCGGCCGCTCGACGCCCGAGATCAGGCGCAGCAGGGTGGACTTGCCCGCCCCGTTCAGGCCCAGCACCGCCGTCGATGATCCGCGATAGAACACCAGATTGGTGGGGCGGATGACCGGCCGCTTGCCGAACCGGGTGCGATAGGACTTTTCGACGTCGATGAGTTCGATCATGGCGCGGGCTCAGGGCTGCAGGTCATAACCGCTGATGCGGTAGAGCCAGTCGATGAACAGACCAGCGGCCAGAAAGAGCACCCCCAACGAGAGCGGATACCAGGGATTGTAGAGTTCGCTCTGGAAATCGCGGATCGAGGCGTCGCGGATCCACTCGACCACATGCGCCAGCGGATTGTACTGGACGATCGCCAGGAACTCGGGCGGCAAGCTGCCGAGGGTGAACCACAGGCCCGAGGTGAGCAGCAGGATGCGGCCGATCGGGCCGGTCAGCTCGTTCCAGGGATCGAAGGCGCGCCCGATCTGCGAACTCAGGAAACACGCTCCGTAGCACAGCAGCAGCAGGGTCCCGCCCGCCTGCAGCATGGGCAGCGGCTGGTCGATCCAGGCCGTGAACGGCAGGCCGAAGAAGGCGAACATGATCAGGACGAACAGCACCAGAACGATGAAGTAGGTCAGCGCCTCCAGCAGGGTGCGCGCGGTGATCACCTCGAACGCGTTCACCTGCGGATACTGCATCAGCACCCGGTTGGCCCGGATGGCGTTCCCGCCCCGCGTGATGCCGTTGCGCAGGAAGAAGATGGGTATGATGGCGGTCAGAAAGAACACCACCAGGCTTTCGCCCGCGCCCGCCGGACGCGCGATGGCGCTGAACACCACCATCATGACCACCAGCAGGATCATGGGCGAGATCAGCGCCCAGACATAGCCGGCCGAGCGGCGGCCATAGCGGGTGCGGGACTCACGAAGGAGCAGACCGTGAATGGTGCGCAGGCTGGACAGGCCGGCGTCCTGAACCTGCCGCAAGTCATCCCTGAACCGATCCGTCAGCACCATTCAGAACCGCCTATGGGTTTCGCTCAGGATGCACGGGGCAGACGTGCTTGCAACCGTAACCTTGGCGCGGGGCCATCCGTCAGGGTCAGCGAGCCTGCGAGAATTTGGCGGTCACCTCTTCGTATGGATCGACGACCCGGACGTTGCGCGTCATGTTCTTGTCGCCGGCGCTGTAGCCGAAGCTGATCACCGTCCCGCGCAGGGTGTCGCCGCCCAGGGGCGCGAAGGAAACAACCAGATCCACGTTCACTGACAATGGGCTGCCGTTTTCGTGGGTGAGCTCGACAAAGCGCGACATGAGGTTCCCTCTGGTGGATTGCGAGACGAGGCGGGAATACAGGGTAAACGGCGGTGAAGCGAGGCGAATTTTCCGCCCCGCCGGGACTTCTGGTCCCCGCCGTTCTTGACGCGCGAGGAAGCCCTAAACTACAGCTTCAACGGTTAAGGGGTGCGGGAGGCCGCTTCCGTATGGAAAACGCGCACGCGCCATGACCACACCGTACGGCCCTCCCTGTTTCTCGTCGGTCATCACCGCCGCGCGGGTTCGCGACCTGACCGGCGCCGACCCTGCAAGCCCTTCGCCACATCCGCATGCTGGAGACGTTCGTGACTGAGACCATCGACCCGACGCCGCAGGTCAGCCCGACGCCGACGCCCGCCCCGGCGCCGAAAGGCAGGACCAAGAAGAGTCAGGGCGTCGCCTGGCAGAAAATCTCGGACAAGATCGACGAGTTCATCACCAAGCGGCCCGACGACCAGTTGGCCACGTTTCTGGCCGACCTGCGCGAACTGGACATCGGCCGCAAGGACCCCAACCATTTCTACCGGACCCGCGAACTGGTGCAGCCGCTGGGCAAGGCCATCCTCGACGCCATCGACCGCACCTACGACGACAATTTCCACTATCCGGACGTGATCGCCGGGCGCTACTCCACCTCCACCATCAGCCCGATCCGCTACCTGATGGGATGCGTGCGGCCCGACACCACCGCCATCGTCGAACTGGGCAGCGGCTGGTCGGTCAATCTGTTCCAGATCTATGTGGGCCTGGGCCGGACGCGCTCCAGAACCATCGCCTACCACGGCGCCGAATATACGGATGAAGGGCAGGAAGCCGCCAAACGCCTGGCCGCCCATGACGGCGCCATCGACTATCACGCGCACAGCTTCGACTATCGCAAGCCGGACATCTCCTTCCTCAAGGAGGCCAAGG
This sequence comes from Brevundimonas abyssalis TAR-001, assembly GCF_000466985.1. Classification (GTDB taxonomy): domain Bacteria; phylum Pseudomonadota; class Alphaproteobacteria; order Caulobacterales; family Caulobacteraceae; genus Brevundimonas; species Brevundimonas abyssalis. The sequence goes on along the minus strand of NZ_BATC01000033.1, from coordinate 3,788 downwards.
GCCACGTGCTGGTTTTCACCCGGCACTCCATCGAGCAGGTCGATCTGATCGATCCGAAGCTCTATGACATGTTGCACAAGCTGGGCGCCAAGGTGACCCTGGTGCACATCGAACCGACCGGCTGGCAGCGGGACCCGATTCTGATCACCCGGCGCAAGCAGAAGGACGGCTCCTTCTTCGAGGACCTCGGCAAGCTGAACGCCCAGGACGTGTTCAGCGCCCGGCGCCAGCTGGAGAACGCGGCCTGGTGGTCCTGGCGGCTGGACTACAACATCAACCTGACCAGCATCATCAGTCAGGCCTACCGCAACAAGAAGATCCGCGTGGTGCGCCGGGAATACGATTTCGCCGCCATCGGCAACATCTTCAACCCGTCCTCGCTGTACCACCTCGAGTTCATCAAGCCCGCGCCTGAGCCTTCCGCTCAGGCGTGGAACGGTCAGACAGAAAACCGGGCCGGCTGGATGCAGTCCAGCCGGCCCGGGATCCGGCCAGGTAATGGCGTCACGCCCCGCCCGACTTCGACCGCGTGACAGGGATTCGATCAGGCGCCCCGCGCGAGGGCGGCGCGGTTGAATTCGACGATCTGTTCCGGCGTCAGGAAAATCTCGTTCGAACCGGAATTGTATTCGAAGCCCTGCGCGACCGGCGTGCCCTTCTCACCCATACGGTTGACGGCATAGTCGATGTCGCCCCGGTGGAACCGGATGGTCGGCGACAGCACATAGTGATCATCGAACTCCAGGGTCAGGTTCATGAGCTATTGGGGGGATCATCCAGGGTTCACCTCATCGAACCGGTCGATTACGAGTCCTTTGTCTATCTGATGGACCGATGCCGCGTGATCCTGACGGATTCCGGCGGCGTTCAGGAAGAGGCGCCCTCCCTGGGCAAAACCGTTCTGGTCATGCGCGACGTGACCGAACGGCCCGAGGCGGTCGAGGCGGGAGTGTCACATTTGGTCGGTACGAACCCGAACCGTATCGTGTCAGGCGTGTTAGACGCTCTGACCCGCCCTCCGCGCAGCGGAGCCGACAATCCATACGGCGACGGCCAGGCGAGCCGACGCATCGTACAGGGACTGCTTGATGCCGCTGACCATCTACGCTGACTTCCAGCCCGAGACCCAGGAACGCATGACCGTGGCGGTCGTCGGGCTGGGCTACATCGGCCTGCCGACCGCCGCCGTCCTGGCGCGGGCCGGGCACCAGGTCATCGGCTATGACATCAAGCCCGATGTCGTGGCGTCCGTGAACGCGGGCTGCAGCCACCTGGTCGAGCCGGGCCTGGACCTGCTTCTGGCCGCGGTCACGGCCAGCAAGTCCCTGAGGGCCGTCAATGAGGCGCCCGAGGCCGACGCCTATCTGATCACCGTGCCCACCCCCACCAAGACCGGCGATTTCAACCATCCCGACCTGAGCTCGGTGTTCAGCGCCGTGGACGCCATCGCCCCCCGGCTGGTGAAGGGCTCCCTGGTGGTGCTGGAATCCACCTCGCCGGTGGGCGCCACCAACCAGGTGGCCCAACGCCTCGCGGAGCTTCGCCCGGACCTGAAGGTGGCCGTCGGGCCCTCGGAGCGGAACGAAGGCGACATCGACGTGGCCTATTCCCCCGAACGGGTCATTCCCGGCCGCACCCTGCGCGAGCTGGAAAGCAACGCCCGGGTGGTCGGCGGCGTCACAGCCCGCGCCGCCCGCCGGGCCGCCGCCCTGTACCGCACCATGACCTCGGGCGACATTCTGCTGACGGACGACCGCTCGGCCGAGTTCGTCAAGCTGGCCGAGAACGCGTTCCGGGACGTGAACATCGCCTACGCCAACGAGCTGTCGCTGGTCTGCGACGAGCTGGACCTGAACGTCTGGGAAATCATCAAGCTGGCCAACAATCACCCCCGGGTGAACATCCTGACGCCGGGTCCCGGCGTGGGCGGCCACTGCATCGCCGTGGATCCCTGGTTCATCGTGGCCCAGGCGCCCGAGACCGCGCGTCTGATCCGCACGGCGCGTCTGGTCAACGACGGCAAGCCCCGCTTCGTCATCGAGAAGGTGTGCGAAATCATGGATCTGGACCCGAGCCTGCGGCTGGGCTGCCTGGGCATGACCTTCAAGGCGGACGTGGACGACTTCCGCGAAAGCCCCTCCCTGAACATCGCCAAGGCCCTGTCCGCGCTCTATCCGGGCCGGGTGGTCTGCACGGATCCCTACGCCGACATGATCCCGTCCGAGCACGGTCTGGAGACGGTCGGTCAGGACGAGGCGCTCGCCCAGCCCGTGGTCCTGGCTCTGGTGCCCCACGCCGATTTCCGCAAGGTCGCGCGCCCGGACGCCCATATCATCGACGCCTGCGGCCTGTGGGCCTGATCAGACCTTTTCGCTGATCTTGATGGCGGCGCGGCAGCCCGCCTTGATGACGGCGCTCAGCACCGGATAGGCGGGCGCCTCGTGCGCCCCTTCGGCGATGGCGTGGTCATGATGGGCCATCTCCTCGTCGCGGAACTGGCGGAACTGGGCCGCCATCTCCGGATCGCGGTCCGTCATCTCCTCGGCCTGGTCCGCATAATGCTCGCCGATCACGCTCTCCACCGCCTCGGTGCAGGCATGGGCGGCCTTCTCCCCCATCAGGGCCGTGCCAACGCCCAGACCATAGGCCGCCAGCCGCCAGACCGGCGTCATCAGGGTCGGACGCACCTGCTTCTCGGTCAGCAGCGCCTCGAAGCGCTTGAGGTGCACATCCTCCTCGCCTTCCATGCGCGCCATGTCGGCGGCGATGCCGGAGCGGCCCGCCGCCTCGAACACCCGCTTCTGGCCGCGATATATCTGCACCGCCGCCATCTCCCCGGCGTGATCCACCCGCAGCATCTCGGCCAGACGGGCGGCGGGGGCCCCGCGACCGGGGCGCGGCAGGGGTATGCGTCGGGTCATCAGCGTTTCTCCGGGGTGATCCTGGGCGCGCGCGCGTCCTTGGGCCGCTTGGCGGCCAGCAGGCTGAACCCGGCCAGCCCGGCCGAGATCAGGGTGTTCCACCCCGCCATGGACAGGCCCAGGAAGCTCCACACCACCGCGTCGCACATGGCGGGCCGGGTCTCCGGCGCCGTGCCCATGGCCAGGGCGGTCAGCGCCTCCAGACCCACCGTGCCGCCCCCTGTGCACATGGCCGGCAGCGCCCACCAGCCCAGCTCCCCGCCCGCGTGGAACCCGGCCGTGACGGCGCTCGTGGCGAAGACCGCGGCCAGCAGGAAGGCGGCGATGCGCGGCGTGCCCCGGCTGGCCCGGCTGAACACGGCCCACAGGGTGGCGGGCAAGGCGATGGCCACGGCGGCCCAGAACACCTCGCGCTGCTTGAGACAGAGGTTGCACGGCGCCAGGCCCGCATAGCGTTCAAAGGCGTGGGCCGCGCCCAGCATGGCCAGGGACGCCACAAGGGCGAAGGCGGTCCACCAGCGGGTGATCAGGCGATAGGCGCTCAGCATGGCGACTGTCTTAGCTCGCCCCCGCGCGCCCGTCGATGCGCTCAATCAGCCCGGCAGCAGTCCGGCGAAGCCCGCCGCCCAGCCGGCCCCCAGCACCACCCCCGCCACCACCAGGACCCAGGAACAGGGCCCAGCCCGCCCGCCACCCCATCCCGACCCAGCACGAACAGGCCGTCCCAGCTGGAGTCCAGGCCCGCCGCCATCAGCGCCAGTCCCACCGAGGGCACGGTGTTGGTCATGGGCAGGACGATGGTCAGGATCGCCACGATCATGAAGAAGGCCGCCACCTGCTCGGCCGGGCCGGCGGCGAAGACCCGGA
>NZ_BATC01000034.1 GCF_000466985.1 Brevundimonas abyssalis TAR-001 | reverse complement strand
GGTCCGGGAGTTGATGTCGCCTTCAGGCGAATGGCAGGGCCCGGTGGCCGGCTGGAAGTTGCACAGCCCCGACGGCGCCATGTCGCTGGGACGACGCACGCGGCCGATGTCGCCCGGACGATAGCCGAGCTCCATTTCGACACGCCAGCTGGGATTCAGGCGGTAGCCGAGACGGGCGAAAGCGGCCCAGCTCTGGTTGACTTCCCAGTTCCACGCCGGACCCAGGTCCGAACGGGTGTTGATGTCGTTTTCCAGGAAATGACCGCCGATATCGCCGGCGACATACCAGCCATCCGGCTCAGCCGACACGCTGGTCGCCGCAAAAGCGAGCGCAGCGGCGGCGCCCGTGGCCATCACAAAATTCTTGAAGCGCATGGGTGCTAGCCCTCTCCGCAGTTTCCTCGGCGGTCCTGCCGCCCCGCAATCCTCATAACAGCCTTGTTTCAGCAGGTCGATACGACAGGGGCAGGATTGGGTCGGGTAGGTCGAAACCGTGGCCGTTATGCGACAGCAGGTTGCGCAAGCGGGGCGGAGGCCTCGCCTCAAGCGTTAAGAACCGACACCAATGGTGACAATCGCACCGCTTTACGCCCGAGAGCCGACGGCCTTATGACGAAGCCGACGGATACGGACAACAGGACCCTTCCATGAGCATCGCCTTCATCGACCTTCAGGCCCAGCGAGCGCGGATCGCCGAGCGAATCGACGCTGCCGTGCTCCGCGTCATCGCCGGCGGCGCCTATGTCATGGGGCCCGAAGTTCGCGCCTTCGAGCAGCAGATGGCCGAATTCGGCCAGGCCGGGCATGCCGTATCCTGCGCCAACGGCACGGACGCACTGGCCCTGCCCCTGATGGCGTGGGGGGTCGGGCCGGGTGATGCGGTCTTCTGCCCCTCCTTCACCTTCGCCGCCACGGCCGAGATCATTCCCTGGTTCGACGCCACCCCCGTGTTCGTCGATATCGATCCCGTCACCTACAACATGAACCCGGACCACCTTGAAGCCGCCATCAAGGCCGTGAAGGCCGAAGGCAGGCTGACGCCCAAGGTGGTGATCGCCGTGGACCTGTTCGGCCAGCCTGCCGACTATCCGCGTATCGCGGAGATCGCCAACAGGCACGGACTGAAGCTGATCGCAGACACCGCGCAGGGTTTCGGCTGCACCCTGAACGACAAGCATCCGGTTTCGTGGGCGGATGTGGCCACAACCAGCTTTTTTCCGGCCAAACCCCTGGGTTGCTATGGCGACGGCGGTGCGGTGCTGACGAACGATGACGACCTGGCCCAGTTGCTGGATTCCCTGCGTGTGCATGGAAAGGCAGTGGCGCGTGATCTGGAGGGCCGCTCCTTCGAGCACGATCCCAAGTACCTCAACATGCGCGTAGGGATGAACTCGCGCCTGGACACTATCCAGGCGGCCATCCTGATCGAAAAGCTGGCCATCTTCGCGGATGAGATCGAACGGCGAAACCGCGTCGCCGAACGCTACAATCGCCTGCTCGAGCCCCATGTGGCCTCGGTCCCTGGCGTGATCGAAGGCGGCGTCTCGGTCTGGGCCCAGTACACCATCGAACATGAGAACCGCGACGGCCTAGCCGCACACCTGAAGACGCAGGGCGTGCCCACGGCGGTCTATTATCCGATCCCGATGCACCGCCAGCCGGCTTACGCTCATTATCCGACCGGTCCCGGCGGCCTGCCCGTGACCGAAGCCAAGGCGGAGCGCGTCATCAGCCTGCCCATGCACGCCTGGCTGGACGAAGAGACACAGGACCGGATCGTGGAGGCTGTGGCGGGTTTCGGTCGCTGAATCGGTCCCTTGTGGCTGCGCTATAGGCCAGGAACAGAAAATATCAGCCGCATCCGGAGGCTTCCGGGGCTAAGTCGCGGTTCCGTTCGTCCGTCCGGGCGATATGTATGTGAACCCCGCCGATACGATTTCGCCAGGAGGCGACCCTGACCACCGGCCCGTCATCCCCTCACCTCACCCACCTGGACCGTCTGGAGGCCGAGAGCATCCACATCATCCGCGAGGTGGCGGCCGAAATCGAACGGCCGGTGATGCTCTATTCCGTCGGCAAGGATTCCGCGGTGATGCTGCATCTGGCGCGCAAGGCGTTCTATCCGGCGCCCCCGCCCTTCCCCCTGCTGCATGTAGACACGACCTGGAAGTTCCGGGCGATGTACGAATTGCGCAACCGCATGGCGGCGGAGTCCGGCATGGACCTGCTGGTCTTCAAGAATCCGGAGGCCGAGGCCCGAGGCATCAACCCGTTCGACCACGGCGCGACCCTCCACACCGATCTCTGGAAGACCGAGGGCCTGAAGATGGCCCTGGACCAGTACGGCTTCAACGCGGCCTTCGGCGGCGCCCGGCGCGACGAGGAGAAGAGCCGGGCCAAGGAGCGGGTGTTCTCGTTCCGCACCGCAGACCACCGGTGGGACCCCAAGGCGCAGCGGCCGGAGCTCTGGAGCCTCTACAACACGCGCGTAAACAGGGGAGAATCCATCCGGATTTTCCCAATCTCCAACTGGACCGAGCTGGACGTCTGGCAATACATCATGCGCGAGGGCATCCCCATCGTGCCGCTGTATTTCGCCGCCGAGCGGCCCGTTGTGGAGCGCGACGGCATTCTCATCATGGTGGATGACGACCGCATGCCGCTACGGCCCGGCGAGACCCCGGAAATGGCCAAGGTCCGCTTCCGCACCCTGGGCTGCTACCCCCTGACGGGCGCGGTCCGCTCCGAAGCCTCGACCCTGGCTGAAGTGGTTCAGGAGATGCTGTTGACCACCACGTCGGAACGTCAGGGGCGGGCCATCGACCACGATCAGGCCGCCTCCATGGAGAAAAAGAAGCAGGAGGGCTACTTCTGATGGCCCGGGACACGGGATACCGGCCCGCCGAGCTGGCGGCCGAGGACATCGACGCCTTCCTGGCGGATCACGAATCCAAGGGCCTGCTGCGGTTCATAACCTGCGGCTCGGTGGACGACGGAAAGTCGACCCTGATAGGCCGGCTGCTTTATGATTCCCGCATGGTCTTCGACGACCAGATGGCGGCGCTTGAAGCGGATTCGAAAAAGGTGGGCACCCAGGGCGGCGCCCTGGACTTCGCTCTGCTGGTGGATGGTCTGGCCGCAGAGCGCGAACAGGGCATCACTATCGATGTGGCCTACCGCTTCTTCTCCACGGCGAAGCGGAAGTTCATCGTCGCCGACACTCCGGGCCACGAGCAGTACACCCGCAACATGGTCACAGGCGCCTCGACCGCAGACCTTGCGATCGTTCTGATCGACGCGCGCAAGGGCGTGCTGACCCAGACCCGGCGGCACAGCTATCTGGTCTCGCTGCTGGGCATCCGGCACGTGGTGCTGGCGGTCAACAAGATGGATCTCGTCGACTGGTCCCGCGATGTGTTCGACAAAATCGTCGTCGACTACCGCGCTTTCGCCGCCGAACTGGGGATCGAGGATGTTCTGTGCATTCCGATCTCGGGCCTGATGGGGGACAACATCACGGCCGCCAGCACGAACACGCCCTGGTACGACGGCACCTCCCTTATCGACCATCTGGAGACGGTGGAGGTGGACGATGAACGCCTGGCGCGTCGTCCCTTCCGCATGCCGGTGCAGTGGGTAAACCGACCGGACCTGAACTTCCGCGGCTTCGCCGGCCAGATCGCTTCGGGCGTGGTGAAGCCCGGCGATCCCGTGCGGATCCTACCGTCGGGCCGCACCAGCCGCGTCGCACGCATCGTCACCCTGGACGGGGACCTGGACGACGCCCAGGCGGGCCAGTCCGTCACCCTGACCCTCACGGACGAAGTGGACATTTCGCGCGGGGACGTGATCGCGGCGGCGGACCAGCCATGCGAGGTCGCCGACCAATTCGAGACCACCATCGTGTGGATGGGTGAGGACGAACTGCTGGCCGGACGCTCCTACTGGCTGAAGATCGGCGCGCGCACCGTCTCCGCCCAGATCACCGAGATCAAGCACCGCGTGGACGTGAACAGCCTGCAGGAGAGCGCCGCCAAGACCGTGGGCCTGAACGAGATCGCGGTCTGCAACCTGTCCCTGACCCAGCCGGTGGCCTTCGAGCCTACGGGATCGACCGGGGTCTGGGGGGCTTCATACTGATGGACCGCATCACCAACGCCACTGTGGGCGCGGGCATGATCCGGTTCGCGCTGCGCCGGTCGCACAACATCCACTGGCAGGCGCTGGACGTGACCCGCGAGGCCAGGGCCGCCGCTAAGGGCCAGAAGCCGGCGGTGGTGTGGTTCACGGGGCTGTCCGGCTCGGGGAAGTCGACAATCGCCAATCTGGTCGAGAAGCGTCTGCACGCCGAGGGGCGGCACGCGTACATCCTGGACGGCGACAATGTCCGCCACGGCCTGAACCGCGACCTGGGTTTCACGGAGGCGGACCGGGTCGAGAACATCCGCCGGGTGGCGGAGGTGGCGCGGCTGATGGCCCATGCGGGGCTGATCGTTCTGGTGTCCTTCATCTCGCCCTTCCGGGCCGAACGACGCATGGCGCGTGAGATGATGCCGGATGGCGAGTTCATCGAGGTGTTCGTGGACACCGCGCTGGAAGAAGTCGAGGCGCGAGATCCCAAAGGCCTCTACGCCAAGGCGCGGCGCGGTGAACTGAAGAACTTCACAGGCATCGACAGCCCATATGAGTCGCCGGAAAATGCGGATATCCATGTCCGGACCGCAATGCTGAGCCCTGAAGAGGCTTGCGACCTCATCGTCTCGTCCCTGCGGGAGACCGGCCGGCTGAGCGCCTGAGGCGCTCGCGGCTGTATTGGAGAGCCCATGGAGGAGTTCTTCCTGTTCGCGGCCGTGGGCTTTCTGGCCCAACTGGTCGATGGCGCCCTGGGCATGGCCTACGGCGTGATCAGTGCGACCGTGCTCCTGAGCATGGGCGTGCCTCCCGCTACCGCCTCGGCCAGCATCCATGCATCCAAGATTGCGACCGGCGCCGCCTCCGGACTGTCGCATCTCATGCACCGCAATGTGGACAAAGACATCCTGTGGCGCCTGGCCCTGGCAGGCGCCGTGGGGGGGGTTGCGGGAACGTTCCTGGTGACCGCCATCCCCGGCGCGGCCATCAAGCCGTGGGTGATCGGATGGCTGTTGTTCATGGGTCTGCTCATCCTGTGGCGGGCCTGGCGTGGCGCGCCGCCCCCGGTGCGGCCGTTCCGGCGCCGCGGCGTGCTGGGACTGGCGGGCGGATTCCTGGACGCCATCGGCGGCGGCGGCTGGGGCCCCACGGTGACCACGACCCTGGTGGGATCCGGCGTGCCGCCCCGTTATGCCGTGGGCACCGCCAACACGGCCGAATTTTTCGTCGCGGTCACCGTCACCATCGCCTTCGTCACGGCCCTGCTCACCGGACACTGGATCGAGACCCCGCGCATGGATACGCACATTTGGGCGGTAGCGGGCCTGATGACCGGCGGGGTGGTCGCCGCGCCTCTCGCCGGATGGATCACCCGCATCCTGCCCATGCGCGGCCTCACCTGGGTGATTGGCCTTCTGATCGTGGGGCTGGCGTTGTTTCAATTGGTTCAGATACTGCGCGGCTGATCAGGGCGCGCAACCCTGTCGCTCTTTCTACCGTATCTGAGCCATCACGCCCGCACGGAGTTTGAGCATGAAGAGTTCCACACGCCTCGTGATCGGCGCTTGCATGGCGGCCATGGCCACTGTCTCCACCCCCGCCTCGGCACAGGTCTCGGATCTGGACCTGAACAGGTTCTCTGGCCGCTGGTACGAGATCGCGCGCAATCCCAACCGGTTTCAGCGCGACTGCACCCGTCTGGCGGTCGATTTCACGGCTCGGGACTCCGACCGCTACCGGGTAGTCCATACCTGCACGCGCCGGTCGGATGGCGAGATCGAGACCCTGAACGCCAATGCACGGGTCACGGATTCCAATGCCAAGTTCCGCATGTCTCTGGCGGGACTGCTGTCTTTCGGCGGCCTAGCCAGCCAGAGTTACTGGGTCTGGCACCGCGCGCCCGACTATAGCTGGGCGATCATGGGCCTGCCGGACAAGAGCCACTTCTGGATCTGGTCGCGGCGGGAAAACCCCTCGGCCGACGTCCGCCGCGCAGCCCTGTCCCGCGCTCGCGCCCTGGGCTTTGACACCTCCGAGGTGATCAGCACGCCCGGCTGAATCTTGACGATCGGAACACATACGGAACATATGGCTGCATGCCTGCCGCCGCCGTCCATATCGAGCTGGTCTTCAGTCGGCCCGAGACCACCCGATCAGTCACGCGCGGCGCCGCCCGGCTAATGGCGGACATGGGATATGCGCCACTTCTGGAGGTCTGTCTGCCCAACGGCCGTCGCGCCGACGTCATGGCGCTGGGCCCGCGCGGCGAGATCGCCATCTGCGAGGTGAAGTCGGGGGTCGAGGACTACCGCGTCGACCGCAAATGGCATGAGTACGCGCCCTTCTGCGACGCCTTCTATTTCGCTGTGACCCCGGAGTTTCCCGAGGGAATCCTGCCCGACGAGCCGGGTCTGATCGTCGCTGACGGCTTCGGCGGGGCGGTCGTGCGCGAGGCGCCGAACCAGATGCTTGCTCCAGCGCGGCGCAAGGCCCTGACGCTGGCGTTCGCGCGGCTGGGGGCGATGAGGAGTCTGAGGGAGTAGCCCTACCGGGGCGCGCGCTTGGCCAGGATCCGCTGCAGCGTGCGGCGGTGCATGCCCAGGCGGCGAGCGGTTTCCGAGACATTGTGGTCGCACAGTTCATAGACCCGCTGGATGTGCTCCCAGCGCACGCGGTCGGCGGACATGGGATTGTCGGGCGGCTCGGGGGCGTCGCCTTCCTCGCTCATCAGGGCCTTGACCACGTCATCGGCGTCGGCGGGCTTGGAGAGATAGTCCACGGCCCCGGCCTTGACCGCCGCCACGGCGGTGGCGATGGCGCCGTAGCCGGTCAGCATGACCATGCGGGCGTCATCACGGCGGGCGCGGATGGCCTCGACGATCTTGAGGCCGTTGCCGTCCTCCAGCCGCATGTCCAGCACCGCGAAGGCCGGCAGGCCTGCGCGCAGGGCGTCCTGCGCCTCGGCGATGGAGCTGGCGGTCGTGACCTGAAAGCCGCGCGATTCCAGCGCCCGACCCAGACGCGTTCTCAGCGCCTGATCGTCGTCCAGCAGCAGCAGGGACTTGTCCTCGAGGGCGGCGATGCGGTCTTCCAGACTGGCCATGGTTCTAAATACTCCCTGATCTTCAAGTCGGATGCGGTTCGGCCAAGGTCAAGATGGATCAGCTTCCAGAGCCGCGCGGGGCCAGCGCACCGTGACCCGGGCGCCGCCGGTTTCTCCGGTTCCGGCCGACACCCGCGCGCCGGTGCGCTCCAGCAGGGTGCGGGCGATGAAGAAGCCCAGCCCCATGCCGCCGCCCACGCCCGCCCCGGCCGCCTTCTTGCCCTTTCGCGACCGACCCAGCGGCCGGCTGGTCACATAGGGCTCGCCCAGACGGGCCAGAATTTCCGGCGCGAAGCCCGGGCCGTCGTCGGAGACGATCACCTCCACGTGGCGTGCATCAACGCGCGCGACAATCTCGACCCGCTCGGCCGCGAAATCGGCGGCGTTCTCGACGATGGCCGACAGGCCGTGGACGATTTCGGGCAGACGGCGCACGTGGGGCGCGTCGGTCTCATTCACCCCCTCGATGCGGCAGTCCATGTCGAGATCGATGCCCCGGTGCGGCTGGACAACCTCTTCCAGAAGAGCCTTCAGGCCCAGCTCGGCGTAGATGGCGTCCCCATCCTCGGGGCGCTGGGACAGGCGCTTGAGGATTTCTCGGCAGCGGTCGGCCTGCTGGATAAGCAGGCGAGCATCCTCGGCGACGGCCGGGTCCCCGCTTTTGCGGTTGGCGGCGCGCAGCATCTCCTTGGCCACGACCTGAATGGTGGCCAACGGGGTGCCCAGCTCATGGGCGGCGGCGGCGGCCAGTCCGCCCAGGGCCGCCAGCCGCTGCTCGCGCTCCAGCACCTGCTGGGTCGCCGCCAGCGCCAGGGCCAGACGGTCGGCGTCCTCGGCCACGCGCCAGGCGTAGCCGGCGGTGAAGATCACCCCCACCCCCACCGCCAGCCCCATGCCCACCTTGTAGAGGGGCGGCAGGCTCAGCGTCGTCCCCTCGCTCCAGGGCAATGGCATGGACCACACAAACAGGGCCATGGTGCAAAGCAGGGCCAGCCCGCCCAGCATCATGGCCTTGCGAGCGGGCAGGGCCGCCGCCGCCACCGTCACCGGCGCGACGAGCAGCAGACAGAAGGGATTCTCCAGCCCGCCAGTCAGGCCCAGCAATACCGTCAGCTGCACAATGTCGAAGCCCAGCTGGACCGTGGTTTCGCGCCCGGCGGAACGGCGCCCCTCAATGGTCTGGAGCCGCGCCATGGCGGTCATGTTCATCAGGGCGCTGGCCAGGATCACCACCAGGCAGGCGCCGATGGGCAGGCCCAGGTCCAGAACCAGAGACGCGGTCAGAACCGCCACAGTCTGGCCCGCCACGGCAAGCCAGCGCAGAACGATCAGGGTGCGCAGCTCCAGCCCGCGCACCAGACGCGGCAGGGCGGCGGCGTCCGGCGGATCAGGCTGCGGCGACAGGTCGGCTTGGGACTGGTTCACGCCCCCTCTATAGACCGGGGCGAAGCCTTCGTCTCGCCAGGAGCCCCCATGCCGCGCAAGTCCATTCTTCTGTTCGCCGGCGCCTGCATCGCCATCGCGGCCGCGCTGGCCGTGGTCACAGTCGTGGCGGTGAACGGCCGCCAGCAGTCAGAGGCGGTCTCCACAGGCACGGCGGAGGTGGGCGGGCCGTTCCAACTGGTGGATCAAACCGGTCAGGCGGTGGACGAGTCCATTCTCGAAGGCCAATGGACCGCCGTCTTCTTCGGCTTCACCCACTGTCCGGACTACTGCCCCACCACGCTCCAGTCGTTGAAGGCCACACGCGCCGCCATGGGCGAGCGGGGCGAAGATCTGGAGATCGTCTTCATCTCGGTGGACCCCGAGCGCGACACGCCAGAGTTCCTGGGCGACTACCTTCAGACCAGCAGCTTTCCCGAAGGCGTCATCGGCCTGACCGGGACGCCGGAACAGGTGGCCCAGGCGGCCCGCGCCTATCGCGTCTTCTTCGAGAAGGTGGGCGAGGGCCCGGGTTACACCATGAACCACACCCTGACCGTCTATCTGATGGGGCCTGATGGAGAGTTCCGCAGCGCCCTGACCCACGACCTAGCGCCCGACGACGCGGCCCGCGTCATCCTGAACGCCATGGAGCGGGGCTGATCTGCCGTTCGGGGCGAGGCCGTGTGCACGGTGCAATTGGTGCAATTAGTGCACTTCTGGCCTGAAGCGCATCAACTCCTCAGGGTCGCCCCGGCCTTCCCTGCGGCCGCCACCACCTTGGCCGACAGGGCGTCGATGTCCTTGTCGGTCAGGGTCGTTTCGCGGGGCTGGATGACAACCTCGATGGCCACGGACTTGCGCCCCTCACCCACGCCCTGGCCGCGATAGACGTCGAACACGCGCACGTCCTGGATAAGGGCCTTGTCGGCGCCGGCCACGGCCCGGATCAGATCGCCCGCCGCCACGGCCTCGTCCACCACGAAGGCGAAGTCGCGGGTCAGGGGCATCAGGGCCGGCAGGTCCGCTGGACCGCGCGACTTGCCGGCCGTCTTCGCGGCGCGCGGCTCGGGCATGGAGTCCAGCACGATCTCGAAGCCCAGCATGGGGCCGTCGGCGTCCAGCGCCTTGAGCACCCGGGGGTGTAGGGCGCCGAAATGGGCGATCACGGCCTTGGGGCCAAGCTGCAGGCGGGCCGAGCGGCCGGGGTGCCACCACTCCGGGTTCTGACCTTGCACCAGCTGCATGGAGGCCACCGGCGCGCCCAGTTCTTCCAGCACGGCCAGAAGGTCTCCCTTGAGCGCCAGCAGGGCGTCCTCGCCGGCGCCGGACCAGTGGCGGGGGCCGTGAGGCGCAATCAGGCCGGCGATCACCGTGCGCTGATCGTTCGGTCCGTCGCCCAGATAGATCGGGCCGATCTCGAACAGGGCCGCGTCCGGATGGCCGCGCGCGGCGTTGCGCGCCGCCGCCTCGATCAGGTTGGGCAGGACGGCGGGCCGCATGCAGTCCAGGTCCGAGGCGATGGGGTTCTCCAACACCAGCCGCTCGTCACCACCGCCGAACAGGGCGGCCTTGTCCCGGCGCGTGAAGGACCAGGTCAGGGCCTCCGCATAGCCCATGGCGGCCAGCGCCCGACGGGCGACGCGCACCCGCTTCTGGCGAGGGTCCAGCACGCCGGAGGCGGCCCGGGCTACTTCGGGCAGAGGGGTGGTGGGCAGCTGGTCATAGCCGACGATGCGGGCCACTTCCTCCACCAGATCGGCGGGGCCTTCCACGTCACGACGCCAGGAGGGCGGCGTGACGCGCACGGTGACGCCGTGGCCCTCAACGGTGAAGCCCAGTCGGCACAGCACCTCAACCACGCCCTCGCGGCCGATGGCCAGGCCCGACAGGCGGCAGACCTGCTCCGGATCGAAGTCGAAGGCGGCGGGCCCGGCGGGGGCCTCACCCGCCACGGTGATGTCCGAAGCCTCGCCGCCACACATGTCCAGGATCAGGGCGGTGGCCAGCTCCAGCCCCGGAACCACGAAGGCCGGGTCCACACCGCGCGCGAAGCGGTACTGGGCGTCAGAGCTGATGGTCAGCGTCCGACCGGTCTGGGCCGTCACGAGCGGATCAAACCAGGCGCTTTCGATGAAGACGTCGGTGGTGGCCTCGTCGCAGCCGGTGGACTCCCCGCCCATGACGCCGCCCAGGCCGATGGGGCGTTCGCCGCCCGCGTCGGCGATGACGCACATGCCGTGCGACGCCGCATAGGTCTTGCCGTCCAGTGCGATCAGATGCTCGGGCTCACCCGAGTCCTTCGCCGCCTGGCCGTGCCGGGCCACGATCACATCGCCCGACAGCTTGGCCACATCATAGACGTGCAGCGGCCGCGCCCGGTCGTAGGAGATCAGGTTGGTGACATCCACCAGAGCGTTGATCGGGCGCAGGCCGATGGCCTTGAGCCGATCCTGCAGCCACTGGGGCGACGGGCCGTTCTTGACGCCCCGGATCACGCGGCCGGCGAAGACGGGGCACAGCTCGGGCGCCTCAAGGCGGATCGAAACGGGGCATGGGAAGGCGCCCTTCACAGGCTCCGGCGTCCGGTCAATGAAGCGGCCGATGCCGGTGGCGGCCAAGTCGCGGGCGATGCCGGACACACCCAGCCAGTCAGGGCGGTTCGGGGTCACCTCGAAATCGATCACCGGCTCGGCCGCGAAGACCTCGGCGGCGGGCGTGCCCACGGCCCAGTGTTCGGGCAGGTCCAGAATGCCGTCGCTATCGTCTGCCTGCTCCAGTTCGGCGGCGGAACACAACATGCCGTTGGAGACCACGCCGCGCACCGGCTTCTCCACCAGGGTCATGTCCAGACCGGGCACGTAAGCGCCGATGGGCGCATAGATGGTCACCAGGCCCGCCCGCGCATTGGGCGCGCCGCAGACGATCTCCTTGACCCCGTCGACGGTCTCGACCTGGCAGACCTGCAGCCGGTCGGCGTTGGGGTGACGCTCCGCTGAAACGATACGGGCAACGCTGAACGGCGCCAGGGCGGCGGCGGAATCCAGGACATCCTCCACCTCCAGCCCCGCCATGGTCATGGCGTCGGCCACGGCGCCGAGGGAGGCGTCAGTCTCCAGATGCTCCTTCAGCCAGGAGAGGGTGAATTTCACGCCTTGGCTCCTTTCGCCTCGGATTCCTTCCGGGCGCTCAACAGGTCGCGCTCCATGCCTTCCAGCATTTCGGACGTCCCCGTGAAGCCCACCTGGGCGAAACGGCAGCGAACGAAGCGACAGTTCGACATGCCGACGACCCCGGCGATCTTTTCCCCAACCGGCTTGAGCAGAAGCGTGCGGGGATTCTCGGCGACACCCATGTGACAGCTGTCGAACTGGGTGCCGGTCATCACGGCCATGACGGCCGGGCCTTCGATCAGGCAGTCTGTGAAGGTCTTGCCGTCCACCACCATCTCGCCCGCGTTCCAGTGCTGAACCGCCAGCATGGGCAGCCAGACGGCCTCCCCCTCGAAGGTCTTGCGCGCGACAAGGGCGCGGCCCGCAGCTTCTTCGGCGCTCATGGTCGGGGTGTCAGTCTTGTCGGTCATGTCGTGTCCTGGAGTCAGCTCAGGCCCGAGGCGGGGTTTGGCGTTGCGAAGGGCGAGAAGCCATAGTGGGACAGCCACCGGCTGTCGGCCTCGAACATGGGGCGCAGGTCGGTGATGCCGTACTTCAGCATGGCGAGGCGATCGACGCCCATGCCGAAGGCGAAGCCCTGCCACTCGTCGGGATCGAGGCCGCAATTCCGCAGGACATTGGGATGCACCATCCCGCAGCCCAGGATCTCCATCCAGTCGTCGCCCTCGTTCAGCTTCAGCGAACCGCCTGAACGGTCGCAGCGGATGTCCATTTCCGCCGACGGCTCGGTGAACGGGAAGTGGTGTGGACGGAACCGGGCATGGACACCCTGAAGCTCGAAATAGCGCGCCACGAAGGTTTCCAGCGTCCACTTCAGGTGGCCCATGTGGATAGCCCGGTCGATCACCAGCCCCTCCACCTGATGAAACATGGGGGTGTGGGTGGCGTCGGAGTCTTTCCGGAAGGTGCGGCCCGGGGCGATGATGCGGATGGGCGGCTTTTCACTCATCATGGTTCGCACCTGAACCGGGCTGGTGTGCGTACGCAGCACCTTGCGCTCTCCCGTTTCCGGATCAGCCTTGAGGAAGAAGGTGTCGTGCAGCTCCCGCGCCGGATGCTTGGGCGGGAAGTTCAGGGCGGTGAAGTTGTGGAAATCGTCCTCGATGTCGGGACCTTCGGCCACCGCGAAGCCCATCTCGGCGAAGATGGCGATGATCTCGTCCATGGCCTGCATGGTAGGGTGCACACCGCCCTTGCGGCGCGGACGGGATGGCAACGTCAGATCAATGCGCTCGGCCAGAAGGCGTGCATCCAGCTCGGCGGCCTCCAGCTCGGCCTTCCTGGCGGTGATGGCGGCGCCCACGCGGTCGCGCAGGCCGTTGATCAGCGGCCCCTGCTCGCGCCGCTCGTCGGGGCTCATGGCGCCCAGGCCTTTGAGCAAGCCGGAGATGGAGCCGGATTTGCCCAGGGCGGCGACGCGGATGTCCTCGAGACCCGCCACGCTCTCGGCTGCGCCGATGGCGTTGATCAGGTCCAGTTCCAATTGGTTCAGGTCGGTCATGACCGCGACCCTCTAGCCTTTGAGGACGCGGCCGGAAACCCCATGACCCACGGCCCGCGGGCATTTCCGCGAGCGTCATCGCAGGCCGGCTCGAAAAATGCTCCGGGAGCGGAAGTAACTGCATGAAGATGTTGCAAAATCTTCTAAAACGGCAAAGCTGTCATTAATCGCTCGCCGCCTAAGCCCTCTCCCGGAAGTAGGAGTAGGGTGATGGCCCGGATCAGGGATTTCGTGGTGAGCGCCGCCCCGGTGGGGCCGGACGTCAGCGGCTCGGTCGTGTTCGACCGGTTTCAGAATGAGCCGAACACCCTGGCCATAGCAGTTGTGGACGCCGATCTTCGCCCCCTGGCTTGGTGGAGCGCAACGCCTTCACCCTGAAGATGGCGGCTGAATTCGGTCGCGCGCTCTACGCCCGTCGGCCCATATCAGCCCTGATGGACGCCTCACCGCTCATCCTGGAGGGCGACACCGAGGCCGAAGACCTGTTCCGCACCGTGGACGCCACCGGCCTCAGCGGGCTGTTGGCCGGTTTCATCGTGACGGATCGGGGACGCTACCTGGGCGTGGGCTCGGGGGTTCAGGTGCTTCAGGCGGCCGGAACCCTGGCGCGGCGCCGGGCCGACGAAATGGCCGCCCTCGCCCACGACCTGGCCAAGGCCGAAGCTGAAGCGCGCGCCTCCAGCCGCGCCAAATCGGAGTTCCTGGCCGTCATGAGCCACGAAATCCGCACGCCCCTGAACGGCGTGCTCGGTGTGGCCGCCCTGATGGAGCGCCAATTGGAACAGGAATCGCTGCGTCCGCACCTGCGCACCATTCTGGATTCGGGAAACAGTCTTCTTCGCCTGCTCACCGACGCCTGGACATGTCCCGCGCCGAGGCGGGCATGCTTGGCCTCGAGCCAGGGCCAGTACGGCTCACGAACCTGGCCGATGACCTTGAGGCCTTGTGGCGGGCGCGGGCCGAAGAGAAGGGCCTGGCCTTGACCGTCGCCTGTGAGGCCGACGGGGCGGAATGGGTCGAGGCGGACGAGACGCGGCTGAAGCAACTGCTGAACAACCTGATCGGCAACGCGATCAAGTTCACCCCTCATGGCCGTGTGGAGGCCCGGATCACCACGCGGCGCGACGGCGACAAGGTGGTCCTTTCAGCCCAGGTCGACGATAGCGGCCCCGGTGTGCCGCCTGATCGGCTGGAGACGGTGTTTCAACCCTTCAACACCGGCGATGCGAACCGGCCGGGCGCCGGCGCCGGCCTGGGCCTGGCCATCTGTCGTCAGATCGTCGAGCGCATGGACGGACGCATCCTCGCCGAGACTTCGCCTCTGGGCGGCGCGCGGTTCCGTTTCGACCTGAAGCTCACCAGGGCGACAGCGGAGGACCAGAACGCACGCCTGGCCATCGCCGAACCAACCTCGCATGAAACCCTGCATGTGCTGGTCGCGGACGATAACACCGCCAACCGTTTCCTTGCGGGCAAGCTACTGGAGATGTTCGGCTGCACCCATGACGCGGTCGCCAACGGCGCGGAGGCGGTCGAGGCCGCGCGGACAGTCGCCTATGACCTGATCCTGATGGACATCAAGATGCCGGTTATGGACGGCGTTTCCGCCACCCGCGCCATCCGGGCCATGGGGGATGCTCGAGCGACCCTGCCCATCCTCGCCCTGACGGCCAATGCGGATGACCGTGACGCCGTCGGCTATATGGCCGCCGGCATGAACGGCGTGGTGCAAAAGCCCATCCAGCCGGACGTGTTGCTGAACGCTATCCGCCGGGCGGTGGGAGGCCAGGTCAGACAGGCCGCCTGAAGGGGCGGCCCGAAGACGGCTCAGTCCTCAAGCACGAAAGTGATCTTCAGATTGACGCGATATTCGGTCACTTCGCCGTTCCTGACCACGACCTTCTGTTCCTGGACCCAGGCCCCTTCGACGTTCTTGAGGGTCTGGTCGGCGCGGGCGACGGCCTTCTTGATGGCGTCCTCGAAACTGACGGACGAGGATGCAGTGACTTCGGTGACGCGGGCGATGGACATTGGAAGCTCCTTTCAAGGTGCTTCGATCCAACGGACAACGCCCGCTCGGGTTGCGAGCGGGCGTCGATAGTCTCCGTGCGGCGCACTGGCGTCAGGCCAGGGCGGCGCGAACCTTTTCCGCCACGGCCTTGAAGCCGGCTTCGTCGGCGGCGATGGCGGCCAGAACCTTGCGGTCCAGCTCGATGCCCGCCTTGCCCAGTCCGTGCATGAACTGCGAGTAGGTGAAGCCTTCGGCGCGGGCCGCGGCGTTGATGCGCTGGATCCACAGGGCGCGGAACGAGCGCTTCTTGGTGCGACGGTCGCGGTAGGCGTACTGACCGGCGCGATCCACGGCGGCCTTGGCCGTGCGGATCGTATTCTTGCGGCGGCCGTAGAAGCCCTTGGCCTGCTTCAGGACCTTCTTGTGCTTGGCGTGGGACGTTACGCCCCTTTTGACGCGAGCCATTCTAATATTTCCTTCGGGAAGCCCCTACCATTCGCCGCGCGGCGGCTCACTGCATGAGGGGCTTGTGGTTTCAAACTGATGCGGTTGGAGATCGAGGGTTCGTGCCGACGCCGATCAGGCGTAGGGCATGTAGGACTTGATCTTCTTGGCGTCCGCGTCGGCCATGACCTTGGTGCCGCGGTTCTGGCGGATGTACTTCGAGTTGTGGCTGATCAGACGGTGGCGCTTGCCTGCCACGCCTGCTTTGACCTTGCCCGTCGCCGTCAGTTTGAAGCGCTTCTTGGCGCCCGACTTCGTCTTCAGTTTCGGCATTTTCACTCTCTCTATTTTGAGTGGGCTGCCATCCATGGGCTGCTGGAGCCCATAAAAACGACAGACCGTTGAGAACCGCCCAGGCATGCCTGTTCGCCCGGCGGTCCGGTACGCGAAGGCGGGGCTCATACGTCATGGCGCCCGGAATGGCAAGGGCGCGGGCGCACTCTGCCTCTAGCGTGGCGGGTTGTGCGTCTCCAGAAACCGCACCGTCTCGTTGAGCATGCGCTGACGGGTCGCTTCGCGTGACAGCCAGTGATCCTCGCCGTCCAGGCGCACCAGTTCGTAGGGCCGCCCGGCCCGTTCAAGGGCCTCCGCCATGATGCGGCTCTGGTCATAGGGGACGACCGTGTCATCCCATCCGTGCAACAGCAGGATCGGCGCATCGGCCTCGGCCGCCCGGAAGGCCGGCGAGCGGTCATCCAGGGAGCGGTCGCCAAGACGTTCAGCACCCATGAAGCGGTTCCAGTAACGCACCACCGGGCTGTCGCGACGACCGGCCTGGGCCGCTGACCACTGGACCATGGTTCTCAGATCAGAGACGCCTGCCACAGACACTGCACAGCGATAACGCCCGGGTCGAGCGTGGGACCCGCCAGGGCGGCGTACCCGCCGTAGCTGGCGCCCACGATGCACACGCGCTGCGGATCGATGATGCCCTCGGCGGCCAGGTAACGCACGCCGTCAGACAGGTCCGTCTGCATCTTGAGGCCCCACTCCCCATAGCCCGCCTCGAGGTGTTCGTCGCCAAGTCCGGCGGAGCCGCGGAAATTCGGCTGCAGCACCGCGTAGCCTCGCGACGCCAGCCCCTGCGCCCACCAGTCGAAGCCCATCGTGTCCCGCGCCGCAGGCCCGCCGTGAGGCAGCACCACCAACGGCAGGTCGCGGGGCTCAGTGACGCCCGGCGGGAGAGTCAGGTATCCGGGAATCTCCATGCCGTCACCGGCGGCGTAGCGGATGGCGCGCATCTCGCCCACCAGATCTGCGTTCAGGTCCGGGTAGGCATATCCGATCACCTGGGCGGAACCCGCCTCCAGATCGATCAGGTGATAGGTCCCGGAATCGCCGCCGCCGGTGGTGTGGATGACGACGTTGTTCAGATCCTCTGACCAGGACTCAAGTCTGATGACGAGACCCGGATAGGCATTGCGGACAGCGCGCCAGATGGCGCCCATCCGCTGATCCAGAAAAACATAGTCCGCGCCTTGGTCGGTGTTCACCCCGGCGCCGGCCACCAACCGCGTGATCGGATGACGGATGATGAAGTCCGGCTCGAAATCAAAGGACAAAGGCGACCATACGCCGTCCTCGATGCCGATCTCATAGTAGCCCGCCTCACCATCCTCGGGCTGGCCATAGACCAGTACGGCGTCCTCGCTGCGTCCCAGCCCCAGCAGGGACGGCGTGTCGATGGGAGCGTCGGTCTGCCAGACCGTTCGCCAGAAGCCATTTCGCTTGGTGTGAAGGCTCCAGGTGGACGTACGCACCTGATAGCGGGTGCGCGCCACGGCTTCGCCCGCAGCGTTGAGGACGTAGCCGCCCATATCCGGCTCGCCCGTTTCGACGCGCTGACCTCGGCCGTTGGAGGGATCAATCCGGTAAAGGTAGGAACGGGCCGGAGGCTGAAGCGGCAGCACGCGCGTGTAGACCACGGCGTCCTCGCCGGAACCGCGAATGGCCACGGCGTCCGTCAGCTTGGGGAAGAAGCCGTCAAGGCCGTCCAGCAGATTGCGCACCCTCCGGGTGGAAATATCATAGATCTGTCCGTCCGACAGTTCCTGCCGTCGTATGCCGAGCGCGGCGCCGGACTGGGTCGCCGTGGTGGTGATCAGCACCCGCTCGTTTCCGATCCAGTCCAGATCGCGCACCTTTGTGTCGCCTGCCCGGACGCCGCCGATCAGACTCATGTCGGCGAGGTCGTGGATGATCAGACTGCGATCTTCCCCCACGACGGCTATGTGCGCCAACCGGGTTCCGTCGGGTGAAAGACGAACCGACTCCAGCGCCGGCATGCGGCCATAGATCTCAAGCGCCGGACCCGACGAAGGCGTCGCTTCCTGAGCGACCACATCCTGCGCCGCCAAGCAGGCGCAAACAGCCATGACGGCCGCGACCAGAACAGATTTCATGAATGCCCCCAAACAATCGATACAGACTAACCCGGACCGCCAAGGAGGCAAGCGGCATCAGATCAGGAAGCCGGATACGGGCGACGTCTCACTGGAAACTTCCAATCCTCTGGACAGCCGGCTTCGACAGAATCGATCCCCTGAGCGGGAGTGCGCGCGCCCTCGCGCCCGACTTTATGTTCATGCTATGTTCCGAGAATGGATGAAGGCCGCGAAGCATGGGAGGATGGCGCGGGATTGCGCTGGCTGTTCATCGACCTGAACAGCTACTTCGCCAGCGTCGAACAGCAGCTTCGACCCGAACTGCGCGGGCGGCCGATAATCGTGCGGCCGGCCCCCAGCGAGCACACCTGCGCCATCGCCGCCAGCTATGAGGCCAAGGCCTTCGGGATTCGGACCGGGACACGGGTGTCTGAAGCCCGACTCATGTGCCCGGGCCTGCACGTGGTCGAGGCCCGGCCGGACGTCTATGTCACCGTGCACAAGGCGATCATGGCCGAGGTCGATCGCCATCTGCCCATCTGGAAAGTGTGCTCCATCGACGAGGCGGCCTGCGAACTGGCCGGGCCGCAGCGTCTGGAGGCGAACGCCACAGCGCTGGCCAGGCGGATTCAGGCGGGTGTTCTGGAACAGGTGGGCGAATGTCTGCGCTCGTCCGTGGGCCTGGCGCCCAGCCGATTCCTGGCCAAGACGGCGTGCGGCATGAAGAAACCAGCCGGCCTGACGGTGCTGCGGGCGGACCGGCTGCCGGGCCCGCTTCTGGACCTGCCGCTGGACCGGTACCCGGGCATCGGGCGGCGCATGCTGGCGCGGCTGGAGGCGGCGGGGATCACCGACACGGCGGGGCTGTGGGCCCTGACCCCGGCCCAGGCGCGGCGCATCTGGAACAGCATAGAGGGCGAGCGACTGTGGCGCGGCCTGCACGGCCTGGACAGCATGGAGCCGCCCGACCGGCCCCGCGCCTCCATCAGCCACAGCCACGTCCTGGCCCAGGCCATGCGGACGTCGGACGGCGCCCGGGCGGTGGCGCGGCGGCTGACCGTCAAAAGCGGTGCGCGGCTGCGGCGGATGAAGCTGACCGGCGCCGCCCTCACCCTGATTGTGGACATGCCGGACGGCCCGGCCGCCACGGCGCGCCGGCGCGGCGCGGCCTCGGTCAGTTGCGCCTTCGCACCCACCTGCGACAGCTTCATTCTTCTGAAGATGCTGGACGGTCTGTGGCGCGAGGTGGAGGCGGACACGCGACGGCGCGCGCCGAACTACGTCGGGGTGGCGGTGCATGACCTCAAGCCGCTGGACGCCTTCACGCCTGACCTGTTCGGCTGGTCGCCGGATGGGGGCGGCCAGGCCCGGTCGCTGCGCCTGTCCAAGGCCCTGGACCAGCTCAACACCCGCTTCGGCAAGGACACGGTCAGCATCGGCCCGCGCGCGAACCTGCCCGACTATGTGGGCGCCAAGATCGCCTTCAACCGCATCCCCGAGGACGAGGAGTTCTGCGAATAGGCGCAAACAAAAACGCCCCGGCGTGAACCGGGGCGTCTGGATGTCTTGTGGGGCCGGATCAGCGGGGCGCCAGGATCATGATCATCTGGCGGCCCTCCATACGGGGGGCGTACTCCACCTTGGCGATCTCGTCGAAGTCCTCCTGCACCTTTTGCAGCAGCTTCATGCCGAGCTCGGGGTGGGCCATCTCGCGGCCGCGGAAGCGCAGGGTCACCTTGACCTTGTCGCCTTCACCGAAGAAGCGATGCATGGCCTTGGTCTTCACCTCATAGTCGTGGGTGTCGATGTTGGGCCGAAGCTTGATTTCCTTGAGCTCGACGACCTTCTGGCGCTTGCGCGCCTCGGCTTTCTTCTTCTGTTCCTGGAAACGGAATTTGCCGTAGTCCATGATCTTGCAGACGGGGGGATCAGCGTTCGGCACGATCTCCACCAGATCCAGGCCCGCCTCCTCGGCGGCCTCCATGGCGGAAGACGTCGGCATGACGCCCTGTTTCTCACCGCTCTGGTCGATCAGCAGCACCCGCGGGGCGCGGATGTCCTGGTTCATACGGGGCCCGTCTTTCACGGGCGGCGCTTGCATGGGACGGCGAATGGGCGTCGTTTCCTTATGTGGTCAATAGATGCACGGGTGAGCGCACGACCGCGTGGTCGCGTTCCCTCCGCGCCGGATATATGACCTCGAACCCCCGCAGAATCAAGCGGGACAAGCCTTTCAAGCCTGCGGAGAACCCATGAGCCACGACAATCTGCACCGCCCGGACGGCGAGCGGATCGCTTTCCGGCACGTCGACGGGACAGGGCCGACAGTGCTGTGGGTGGGCGGTTTTCGTTCCGACATGGAGGGCACAAAGGCCGTGGCGCTGGACCAGGCGGCGCGCGAGCGGGGCTGGGCCTGTGTGCGCTATGACCATTTCGCCCACGGCGCCTCGTCCGGCGACTGGAAGGCGGCGACGGTCGGCCGCTGGCGCGAGGACGCCATAGCCATGATCGATTCCATCGAGGGGCCGGTATTGCCGGTGGGCTCGTCCATGGGCGGCTGGGTGGCGCTGCTGGCGGCCCTGGCGCGGCCTGAAAAGCTGGCGGGGCTGGTGCTGACCGCCCCGGCGCCGGATTTCACCGAGCGGCTGATGTGGCCGTCCCTGCCGACCATATTCGTCAGGCGATCCTGCGCGACGGCGAGGCCGAGATGCCCGACGAGGGCCTCGGTCCCTATGTGCTGACCCGCGCCATGTTCGAGGAGGCGCGGAACTGGCTGCTGCTGGACGGGCCCATCCGGTTGAATGCGCCGGTGCACATCCTCCAGGGCAAGCAGGACGAGCCGGTGCCGTGGCGTCACGCCCTGACCCTGGCCGAGCGGATCGAAGGGCCGGACGTCCGGCTGGACCTGATCCACGACGGCGATCACCGGCTGTCGACGCCCGCGGATCTCGAGCGGCTGATCGCGGCGGTGGCGCAACTGCGGGGCGACGGTTCCGAATAGACCGCTCTGCACCGCTCCCCAGCCCTACCGCTGGCGAGGTCTGTCCTTCCCAGTCGGCCATCGCCGATGGGAAGGACGTTTACACCTCAGTGCACCGTGGCCTGCTCGACCTCGACGCCGTCCGAGACGGGGGTCACCGGGACGGCGACGGAGGGGCCGGCGTTGGGGAAGTTGTTCTCGTCGCGGTTGGGAGCCAGGCCCTTCTCCAGCAGGTCCTTGATCTCGTCGCCCGAGAGGGTCTCGTACTCCAGCAGGGCCTGGGACAGCTTTTCGTGGTCCTCGGCCTTTTCTGTCAGGATGCGACGGGCGTCGTCCCAGCCCTCGGTGACCAGGCGCTTGACCTCCTCGTCGATGAGACGGGCGGTCTCCTCGGACACGTTCTGACTGCGGGCGACGGAGTGGCCCAGGAACACCTCTTCCTGGTTCTCGCCGTAAGCCACGGTGCCCAGCTTCTCGGAGAAGCCCCAGCGGGTGACCATGGCGCGGGCCAGCTTCGAGGCCTGTTCGATGTCGGACGAGGCGCCCGAAGTGATGTTGTCCTTACCGAAGATCAGCTCCTCAGCCACGCGGCCGCCGGCCATGATGGCGATGCGGTCCACCATCTGGCGGTACTTCATCGAGTAGCGGTCGCCCTCGGGCAGCTGCATGACCATGCCGAGCGCGCGGCCGCGGGGCACGATGGTGGCCTTGTGCACCGGGTCGGCCATCTTGACGTTCATGGCGACGATGGCGTGGCCGGCCTCGTGATAGGCGGTCAGCTTCTTCTCTTCCTCGTTCATGGCCATGGACTTGCGCTCGGCGCCCATCATGACCTTGTCCTTGGCGTCCTCGAAGTCGCGGTGGGTGACCATGCGACGGTCCTTGCGGGCCGCCGTCAGGGCCGCCTCATTGACCAGATTGGCCAGGTCGGCGCCCGAGAAGCCGGGCGTGCCGCGCGCGATGGTCTTTACATTGACGTCGGCGCCCAGGGGCACGTCCTTCATGTGCACACGCAGGATCTTCTCGCGGCCGTTCACGTCGGGATTCGGCACCACCACCTGGCGGTCGAAGCGGCCGGGACGCAGCAGGGCGGGGTCCAGCACGTCGGGCCGGTTGGTGGCCGCGATCAGGATGATGCCCTCATTGGATTCGAAGCCGTCCATCTCCACGAGCAGCTGGTTCAGGGTCTGCTCGCGCTCGTCATTGCCGCCGCCAAGTCCGGCGCCGCGATGACGGCCGACGGCGTCGATCTCGTCGATGAAGATGATGCAGGGAGCGTTCTTCTTGGCCTGTTCGAACATGTCGCGCACGCGACTGGCGCCGACGCCCACGAACATCTCGACGAAGTCCGAACCGGAGATGGAGAAGAACGGCACGCCCGCCTCCCCGGCCACGGCGCGGGCCAGCAGGGTCTTGCCGGTGCCCGGAGGGCCCACCAGCAGAGCGCCCTTTGGGATTTTGCCGCCCAGTTTCTGAAATTTGCCCGGATCCTTGAGGAAGTCGACGACCTCCTGCAGCTCTTCCTTGGCCTCATCCACGCCCGCCACATCGTCAAAGGTCTTGCGGCCCTTGTGCTCGGTCAGCAGCTTGGCCTTGGACTTTCCGAAGCCCATGGCGCCGCGCGCCCCGCCCTGCATGCGGTTCATCATCCAGAACCAGAAGCCGATCAGCAGCAGCACGGGCAGGACCAGACCCAGCATGCTCATCCACCACGGCGAGCGGGTGGTCTCGAAATCGATGGGGACCTCGGCCGCCTCGAGCCGCTCGACCACGCTTTCGCTGGGATAGGGGATAGTGGCCGTAAAGGCGGTTTCGTCCTCATAGACCCCGCGAATGGTGTCGCCCTTCAGGGTCGCCGAGGCGATGTCGCCTGCCTGGATGCGGGCGAGAAGCTCCGAATAGGTGATTTCGGCTGGACGCGAGCCCGCGCCTGCCTTGCCGGCGGTTCCGGGGCCGGACGGGCCGACCATGGCGTAGGCGGCCAGAACAGCCATCATGATGACGCCGACGATGGCCAGGGTGCGAAGGTTCATAAGGGTCCTCAAAACTCGGTGCGGCGACGTTCAGCCGCCGCTACGGTTCAGAAATAGGTCAGCGGGCGGCGTTTCGCCACTTGAATGCGTCAACTGGTCCTCATGCCCGATCCCGCCGGCGGCGGCGATGAGGCGGCCTGCGACCAGACAGCGCGTCTCGGCCACGCGCCATGCAAGAAGCGGGCGGGGGTCAGCGTCCCGGAACAGTACGGGCAGAGCGGGTCGGGCGGATGCGGGCAGGCGCTTCACGATCGCCTGATCGACGGGGGCCAGAGACGCCATGCGGCCCTTGAGCGCGCCGACGCTCCAGCCGGGCTCCGGGGCGGTGATTTCGAAGCGTCCGTCCCAGACGGCGGGGGCGTTCGGCGGCAAGGCAGCGGCAGGCAGGCCGGTGCGGCCGGGTTCACGGGTGATCAACAGCGTCTGGCCGGATGCCTGGATGCGGGCGCCGCTGAGCGTGGCGGTTACTTCGCTGTCGGAGGCCAGGCGGGCGTGCAGGGCCGTCAGGCGGGGACTGCGCGGGGGCGCGGCCTGTCCCGAAACGCTGAGCAGGGCGGCGGCGAGGGTCCGGGCGGGGACGGCGCGTGGGAGGGTGACGAGTCCGGACCAGATCATCGGCGACGACTTCATGGCCTCAACGATCGTGCTCGCGGTCGCCGTTGGTCCCCGGGACGAGCTCGAGAATGACGGAGTTTCACTTTGCAGCGCCATGCGCGCCTGGCTGCGCAGGAAGCGGGGGTCGGCGTTGGCGGGATCTTCGAGCCAGAGGGCGTTGCGGGCACGCAGCAAGGCCCGCAGATCGGCGCGTGACGCAGTCAGCAAAGGACGCAGCAGCATGAGGCCCCTGCCCTGCGGCCATGCGGGGGACGGGGACCAGTCGCGCAAGGCCCCAAGCGTGGCCCCCTGATCCCGCATCCAGTCGGACTCGGCTATGTCGTCGGCGGTGTGGGCCATCAGGATGACGCGGGCGCCGGCCTGACGCGCCGTATCGGCCAGAAGGGCGTGGCGGGCCGCGCGGGCGGCGGCCGGCAGGCCTGTGGCGGGCTTGGGGCCGTCCCACGACAGGGTGCGCCAGTCGGCGCCGAGGTCTCGGGCTGCCTCTCCGGCGAAGGCGGTCCAGACGGCGCTGTCGCGATGCAGGCGGTGATCGACGGTCAGGGTCAGAAGGCGGCGGCCTCGCCGCGCGCACCAGTCGGCGGCCAGATGCAGCAAGGCCATGGAGTCCCCGCCGCCGGACAGGGCCAGGGCGACGGGACGATCCGCGTCCAGAGACAACCGCGCGTCGAGCGCGGCGGTGACGCAGTCGATCAGGCCGGGCACTCCGCCCGTTCCCGAATCTGGCGGGCGCGGTTGATCAGGGTGGTCGGCGCGCCCTCGCCGTAGCGCTGGAAGAACTCGCGCACAGCGGCGCAGGCCTGGGTGTTGCGATCCGTGGCGTCCAGACCCGAGGCCAGCTTGATGGTGGCGTCAGGCGCCCAGGAGGTGCGCGGCCAGCCTGACAGGGACGAGGCGTAGGCCTGCACGGCGCCGGTCTGGTCGCCCGCCTGGGCGCGCAGATCGCCCAGGCGATAGTTGGCCTCCCGCGCCTGGGGCTCGTCCGGCCAGGTGATGACGAAGACTTCCAGGGCGCGCAGGGCCCGCACATCCTGGGCGTTGGCCAGACGGATGGCGCGGTCGAAGTCCTGACGCGCATCGCCTGTGGGCGAATCCGCCACGATGGGGGCGTTGGCCTCGGCCACCGCCTCGAGTTGGCCTTCCAGCGCGGTGATGCGGTTGTTGGAGTCGGTCAGCAGGCGGCGCATGGCCGCGTTGTCCCGCTGGGCCTCATCATTGGCGAAGGTCAGGCGTTCGATGTCGCCGTTCATGCGCTGGACCGTAGCCTCCAGATCCGCGAGGCGGCGCTGCATGTTGTCCATCACGCCCTGGAGCACCACGACCTCGGGGTCGGTCTCGATCAGGACAGGATCACCGGCGGCGTTGCGCTGGGTCACGGCGCGTTCCAGCCGGCGGACGTTGCGGTCAAGCTGGTTGAGGCGCCGCGGGGTCCATTCGACAGGCTGGTCGGGAACCTGCTGCGCCTGGACGGGCGTGGCGGGCGCGGCGACGAGCACAACGGCCATCAGGGGGGCCAGGGCAGTTCCGGCGATCAGGGCGGAAACGGTGAACGGACGAAGTTGGGTCATGCCTGCATAGGTTCCATCGGTTTGCGGCGGACGCAAGGCCGCGCGCCGGGCGGGCGAAAGGCGTAACGAAAAGGGGGACCGACGCGAACGCCGGTCCCCCCATTCTCCATCTGGAGCGCTTACTGGGGCGCGCCGGAGACGATGGCGGTGTGGGCGTTTCGGTTCTGGGCCCAGGCTTCCTCGTTGGAGCCCTGCGCGATCGGACGCTCCTTGCCGTAAGAGATGGTGTCGATGCGGTTGGCGGCGACGCCGCGATTGACCAGGTGGCTGCGCACGGCCTCGGCGCGCCGAGCGCCCAGAGCCAGGTTGTATTCACGGGTGCCGCGCTCATCGGCGTTGCCCTCGATGCGCACGCGCACGTTCGGGTAACGATTGAGCCACTGAGCCTGAGCGTCCAGGCGCGGCTGGGCGTCGGCGCGAACCGAGTAGCTGTCCAGATCGAAATAGACGCGGTCGCCGATGTTCTGGCGGAAATCGCCGACCGAGCCGGGCGCGGCGGTTCCAGGAAGCGTTCCCGGGTTCACGGGACCGGTGGGGGCGCCGGGCTGGCTAGGCTGCGACGGCTGCGAAGGGCCAGGCTGCGGCATGGGTTCGGGCTGCTGGCGCGGGGCGCAGGCGGCCATGGCGGCGACCATGACGCCGACGGCGGACAGACGGATGATCGAACGGGTGGAATACATCAGGGTCGTCTCCTTTTTGGGCCGCAGCGACGGCCGATTGAACCTTTGCCGTAAGGCCCTAGCCTTGGCTGCAATATGGCGCCAGCGGCGATAACGCACAGTTGAGCGAATGGGTCCGAGGATCACATAACCGTGTCACTTCACGACATGGCCTTCCGGATCAGCCCGGACAGCTGTCCGAAGCTTGCCCGACGCCCAGATTGGCGGGCGGAGGATCCAGAAGCGGCGACCAGGCGGGGTCGCCCGCCATACCGGAATAGGACGCCTGGCCTACCACGCGGCCGGTGACGTCCACGGTCCACAGGCGCGAACCGCCCCCCGGGGCCTGACGCGCGAACATGATGTAACGACCATTGGGCGCCCAGGAGGGCCCTTCCTCGAAATAGCTGGACGAGAGGAGGCGCTCGCCGCCGCCCGAGGCGTCCATGACGCCGATGTGGAAACGGCCACCCTGCTGTTTGGTGAAGGCGATCAGGTCTCCGCGCGGGCTCCAGGACGGGGCGGTGTAAGCGCCGCCACCACGCGAGATAGGCCGCTGGCCCGACCCGTCGGTGCGCATGGTGTAGAGCCGCGCCGAGCCGGAGCGGTCCGAGACGAAGACCAGCTGGTTTCCATCCGGGCTGAACGACGGGGAGGTGTCGATGCCGGGATCATTGGTCAGGCGGCGCGTCTGGCGAGTTCGCAGGTTCATGATGTGGATGTCGGAGTTGCCGCCGACGCTGATGGAGAAGGCGATCTGGGTCCCGTCAGGCGAGAAGCGCGGGGCGAACACCTGGCCTGGGAACTCACCGATGCTTTCCCGGCGGCCTGTCTGCAGGTTCATGATGTAGATGCGGGAATAATCCTCACCCAGCGCCATGTATGCGATTTCGTTGGGATTATTTGAAAAGCGCGGGGTCAGGATGATCTCTTCGCCGCTGGTCAGGAAGAAGGGGTTGAAGCCGTCCTGATCCATCACCGCCAGGCGGCTGAAGCGGTTCAGGCCCGTGCCGCTTTCGGAGACGAACACTACGCGGGTGTCGAAATAGCCCTGCTCGCCGGTCAGGCGCTGATAGACCACATCGGACACCTTGTGGGCCAGGCGGCGCCAATTGTCCGGCGTGGCGGTGAAGGCGAAGCCCACCAGCTGGCATTCGCGGTAAGGATCATAGAGGCGGAAACCCACCTGCACCCGACCGTCCGGCTGGGGCGTGGCCGAGCCGTACAGAACCGCCTGGGCGCCGATGCGGGTCCATTGCGGAAAGTCCGGCTGGTTGGACAGATTGAGATCCTGCTGGATGAAGGCGTTCGGATCGATGGGATCGAAGAAGCCAGAGCGCTGCAGGTTGCTCGAGATGACGCCGGAGATGTCCGCGCCGTTGGGGCCGCTGAACGGGGCCACGGCGATCTGGAGCGGGCGCAGGACGCCTTCGGTGATCTCCACCTCGGGAGAGCCGGACTGGGCCATCACCGGCGTGACGGCGGCGGGCGCCAAGGCGATGGCGGCGACGCCGGCGATCAGCGCGTTGAGGCGTTTGTTCGGTCGCATGAGGTGGAATCTCCCCGGGCAGGCGGTTGGTTGACGCTTCGGCATGGCGCCGGAGCATTGCGGCGACTTTCGGGCTTGGCCTTGCGCGCGCAAGTCACAAACGCGCGGGGCGTGGGGCGGCTCCCCTTCCCTACCGATTGGCGCAGGCCTGATCGGCGCGGAAGCGGAAATTGATCTCCTGGGTCTCGAAGCCGTCGGGCACATCGAAGGGTTCGGCGGCGCGGACCGCGCGCAGCATGGCCTCGGACGCCGTGCGCCAGGTGGCGCCGGAGCGTTGGTCGGTCACGGTCGGCCCGGAACTGATGCGCCCCCCCGAGGTAATGGTGACGCGCACGGGAATGGACAGATCGCGCATGCCCTCCAGGTCGCAGTTCAGGATCCAGTGCCGGGTCACCTGACCGCCCAGATTGGCGATCTGGGAGCCGGTGGCGCGGGGCGCCTGACCGGCGCCGGACTGGCCGGTGGGGCGCTGTTGCTGGGTGCGGGGGCGAGGCTCGGCCAGGGCGTCCAGATCGAGGCCCGGATCCG
>NZ_BATC01000035.1 GCF_000466985.1 Brevundimonas abyssalis TAR-001 | reverse complement strand
CCGCGAAGCGGTGGAGGGGCCGGTCGCTGAAAGCGACCGGGGCGCGCGCAGGGTGAGGGTCGGCTCCCACAACCCCGTCATCCCCGGGCTTGTCCCGGGGATCCACTGCGGCCTCAGGCGCGAGCTTGAGAAGGAGCTGAACGGCCGGCTCGACCGGCGCGTTCCGGAACCGCATCCGCCGTGGACCCCCGGGACAAGCCCGGGGGTGACGGATCATTGAATCTTCGGATCAATCCAGCTCGATTAAGGGTCTCAACCCTTCTCCCCCAACCGCGCCTCGATCCGCAACAGCGCATCCCGGATCTCCCCCAGCACCGCCCGCTCCCCATCAGCCCCGTCCGCCGCCGGCCCAGCCACAGCCGCCGGCGCCGCAAAGCCCCGCTCTTCCAGCCGGTCCCGCTGCTCCAGGATCTGGTCGCGCACCCGCCGCGCGTCCATCAGCCCGATCAGGTCCGCCTCGGACTGGCCCGTGGCCGCGCTGCGCTGCCCCGCCGTCTCGATGCGCAGGCTCAGCAGCCCCAGGCGCCCAGCAGCGGCCCCTCGCGGATGGAGATGTCCTGGATCTTGTCCAGGGGAATGGTCAGCTCCTGCTTGAAGAACACCCCCTTGCCCACCACCACGCTGCGCTCGGTCAGCCGGCACGACAGCGAGGCGTGATACCGCGAGGCCCACCAGCCCCCCAGGATCACCCAGAACGGCAACAGCAGAATCCCCGCCACCGTCGCGATCAGGATCAACGCCCCGCTGATCCAGAAATACACCTTCAGCTTCGGACTGAACCGCGCCTCGACGATGGAATTGGCTTGAGCAGACATGGATCACCCCCGGTTGGTTCAGAGGCGCCATACAGCGGCGGGGCGGGGGGAGCAATGTGGGGGGGGCGACGAGAGAGGGTGAGCGGCGGTTTGGCGTGTTGGGTCCCAAGAGCGGCCAGCGGATCGTTTACGTGGTCACCGCCGCAATCAAAATGGAAATCCAACGCGCCACAGTTGCGATCTATGGTTCAAAATTGATCGATAGTAAGTTCTGATGGTGGCCACTTGATTTGCCCGGAGACGACTATGATCAGCCATCGACTTTCTCCGGATGCGGAGGGCCTACCCGCCTACGGCGTAAGTCTGCGTTGTCCTTTTTGTCGCCATGTCGGCGTATTCCCAGGTTTCAGTAAGGTCAATGATGTAAAATGGCTAACCTCTGAGTACCAGAGTGGCGTTCCTGGAGGCGGAAAAATTGGCGTAGATTGGTCTGCTGGGGTACGGCGGTGCCCAAACACGGACTGCTCAAGTTTAGTTTTTGTCATTATAAAAAGGAAGACACTCTACGCGAGCTTTCCTTCCGAGACTATCGATTTTGACTCCTCCGAGCTGCCCGAGAGTATATTACGGTCTCTGGAAGAAGCGATTAAATGCCATTCAAATGGAGCCTATCGAGCTTCAACATTGATGGTTCGCAGGCTTCTCGAAGAACTCTGCGCGGACCGCGGTGCAAAGGGAAGCGACCTTAAAAAACGGCTGCTCGCATTGTCACAAACAATCGTCCTTCCTCAGGAACTCCTAGAAGCCGCAGACGAACTAAGGCTTTTGGGAAACGATGCGGCGCACATAGAAGCCAGAATTTATGATGACATCGGCCAAAGCGAAGCTGAACTAGCAATCGAGCTGGCCAAAGAACTTCTTAAGGCAGTCTATCAATATGCATCTCTTGTCAGCAGACTTCGTGCTTTAAAACGCCCATAAATAGAAACTAACATATCCACTACTCGTAATTACCAGCCTACCTAATCAGAATAAATATATACACGGAAATGATAACGGCGATTAATATCATAATAGCGGAAGAACCTCTCCGCCCCTTCACACTCGCTACCTGCGCAATTTGCTTTATGGGCCAAAGATGACTTGGCGACGGGATGATGCCAGTTACCGCGAGTGTAAAGTAAACCATTCCGATCCACATGGCGCCTATATAAGCAATGTTGGACTTAAGGATCCCAATAGATAAGCCAACTATAGAATCCTGCGGCGCACTTCCGTATAAAATATTCGCAGCAGCAAATAGACCGACGGTTACAGCTGGGACAACTGCTGCTGCTACGTTGTGTTGAATTCTCAGACGTCGCTTGGCTTCGAGAGTGACGTTCAGAGAATTTCTTATGTCTATGCCATCATATTCGGGGATAAAAGAGTGTCCTGATCGGCCCCTGAACTTAGATGCAATATTTCTCTCAAACGCGTCGGCATACGCCAGTATTCCTAGAGCATTTTCTTGAGCTTTAGCATGCTTCACGGACCTTAGAAGAAGGACACGCTTGTATAATTCGTATAACGTTTCCCTAACCCACCGGCCTCGAGAAAGACCATGCCGATCTTCCCAGACGGATGTAATGTTGTCCGTATTCTTACTGTGGTGATAGTGATTGTGGCTGACATCTCGAATAAAATAGAAGCACTGCGCAGAGAGAGCCCGAAGTCCATTTATCCTTCGAATTCTTTTTCCGTCTGATATCAATACAATTTGGCTTCTGAAGCGTTGGGTGATCCTAAAATTAACGCGACCACACCGGAGCATTCTAAATGCTACGGCAAACCTGCTACCTTCGATGAGCGCCTGCTGATACGAGCGGAGAACAGGTTTACCGCCAAAGCGAAGCTCTTCACGAGTGGGAATCGAGGGGATCGGCTGATCCAAGTGCGCCATGGTAGCCCAACCAGTCAGGACGCCCATATCATCGTCTGAATCTCGGGTGGTGTAGGCCGTCAAGGTAAATCGGAAAGAGTGATCGAGATCCGAGACTAACCCATCCATGCGAGCAAACAGCAGGTTGTCTGAGAGATTCCTCTCCCTCTGGCACACAATAAGCCGTGAAAATCCAGCGCTCGAACGGCGGGCGCTCAGGAGATTTTTATCGCGGTCATCTGTCCCGTTGGCTTTGCCGATCATACTGAACGACATATGGCCCAGGATGTTGGGCACCCAACCCGTGTAGCGCATGGCCCCCCCGGCTACTTCAGCGCGTCAACCGATCATACTGCTCATCTGACATCTTACGGTTGAGAATCCAAATGGTTTTCCCACGACGCCGAACGCTTACGACTCCATCGCTTGTGGGCTCGTCGGGGCGAGACTCCGGATGTTCATTCACCCGCCCCAACAAGATATCCACAGATCGGGGGAACGTAGCTTTGATCTGCGCAAATGTGGCGTCATCGCCCTTTAGAAGGCGGAATCCGGTCCACCAAGCTGCTATCGCCACGGGAATCAAAAGGAGACCTAGCGATTTCTGGAGTAGGTCCACGATGTCCATAAGTTGTGGTGTCCTTGGATTGAACCCCTAGATGTTGAATCAACTAAGGGCAGATCGCAAGGGGGTATTTCGCTAGGGAAAAAGACGAATCAAGTCAACAGACTGAATCGCACGCCATCTTCTTCGCAATGAATCTTGCGAGTTGATCGATGATTCGATTTGTCTGCGTCGCACGCTTGTTCTTGAGTTCTTTTCCACAGGCTGTGACTAGCTTTTCAAAATGCGGCTACGCCTGCGCTCGGTGCGCTGACTCCGATAGCGCCGCAAAGATTTGCGGGCGCTCAAAAAAACTAACTGTTTGATCCCCCCGGAGTCTGAAACCCATCCCCCCGTCAGGTCCCGTCCCCTTGCCCCGGCGGCGCGCGGGTGGAACATCGGGTCAGGGCGGCGGCGAGGGGGCCATGCGGGACGATACGACCATCGACCATGGCCAGGAGCCGCCCACGGACGCCGACCTGCGGCCGGCCTTCGTCCATTCGGGGTGCACGCGCGGCCGCTGGATCCGCGCATCGCCCGGGTGCAGGCCCTGTTCCATGAGGACCGGACCAGCGCGCGCATGGCGGCGGCCCAGTTCGATCTGGATCTGGACCCGGCCTGGGCCCTCCATCTCCAGCGCAAGCGCCTGCCCGGCCGTCAACACGGCGGCGTCCGCACGATTTCATCCCCCTGCCTCCCACGCCCCTATAATGCCCCGGCGAGCATCAGCCGTGGAGGGCGATTTCAGACAATTCAGACAATTCAGACGGTGTTTTTTTTCGGCCCCCGGAGTCCGAAATCCAGCCCTCCGCCCCGGGCGGGTCAGGCCGGTTTGATACTCTTGATACGATTCAGACCCTGTTTTTCCGGA
The DNA here is from genome assembly GCF_000466985.1 of Brevundimonas abyssalis TAR-001. Taxonomy (GTDB): domain Bacteria; phylum Pseudomonadota; class Alphaproteobacteria; order Caulobacterales; family Caulobacteraceae; genus Brevundimonas; species Brevundimonas abyssalis. The sequence continues at coordinate 23,904 of NZ_BATC01000035.1, read as the reverse complement.
GGCCGGAGTCCGAAATCCAGCCCTTGTGCGGGGCCGGTTTCAGACTGATTTCGGACAATTCGCACCCTGTTTTTCTGAGTCCGGAGTCCGAAATCCGGACACGGTCTCAGTCGCGCGCCCTGGGCCTGGGGGCGCGGATCGCGGTCTCCTCGGCCGGGAACCAGTGGGCGGTGCGGTTGGCGAACCAGACCAGCGACAGCATCACCGGCACCTCGACCAGCACCCCCACCACGGTGACCAGCGCCGCGATGGAGTTGAGGCCGAACAGGCCGATGGCCACGGCGACGGCGAGCTCGAAGAAGTTCGAGGTGCCGATCATGGCGCAGGGGGCGGCGATCTTGTGGGGCACGCGCCAGGCCCTGGCCGCCCAGTAGGCCGCGGCGAAGATGCCGTAGGACTGGATCAGCAGCGGGATCGCGATCATCACGATGACGAGGGGCCGCGACAGGATCACCTCGCCCTGGAAGCCGAACAGCAGCACCACGGTCGCCAGCAAACCCAGGATGGACAAGGGTTTGATCCGGGCTGTGAAGGCGCTCACCGCGGCCTCCGCCTGCGCGGGACCGGCGGCGTGGCGGGTCATCAGCATCCGCGTGACGACGCCCGCCGCCAGCGGGATCACCACATACAGGCCCACCGACAGCAGCAGCGTCTCCCACGGCACGATGATGTCGGTGACGCCCAGCAGCAGGGCGACGATCGGGGCATAGGCGAAGACCATGATGGCGTCGTTCAGCGACACCTGGGCCAGGGTGTAGTTCGGATCGCCCCGGGTCATCTGGGACCAGACGAAGACCATGGCCGTGCAGGGCGCCGCGCCCAGCAGGATCAGGCCGGCGATGTACTGCCCCGCCGTGCCCGGCTCGATGAAGGGAGCGAAGACCCACTCGAAGAACAGCACGCCGAGGGCGGCCATGGTGAAGGGCTTGATCAGCCAGTTCACCACCAGGGTGATGATCATCCCCTTGGGCCGTTGGTGCACCCGCGCGAGGCTGGTGAAATCCACCGCCGTCATCATCGGATAGACCATGAACCAGATCAGGACCGCGACGACGAAATTGACCGAGCCGTATTGCAGTCCTGCGAGATATCCGACGAACGCCGGCGCGACCTGGCCGAGCACCAGACCGACGAGGATCGCCAGCGCGACCCAGATCGAAAGATAGCGTTCGAACACCGGCATGGGCGGGGTCTTCCTCAGGCTCAGGCAAGGCGGGCGCGTTCGGCGCGAGGAAAAGCAGCCCCGCCCTTGAGGTGCAAGTTAATTCCATTATGTTGGAATTATGGAATCCGAGCCCGCCATGCTCGCGCTCGCGGCGCTGGCCCAGACCACCCGTCTGGAGACCTTCCGCCTGTTGGTGCGCCATGAGCCTGAAGGCCTGGCTGCAGGCGATATCGCCGCTCAACTGGCCGTGCCCGCCAACACCCTGTCCGCCCATCTCGGGGTGCTGTCCCGGGCGGGGCTGATCACCGCCGAGCGGCGCAGCCGCTCGATCATCTATCGCGCCGATCTCGACCGGCTTCGCGGCCTCGTCCTGTTCCTGCTGAACGATTGCTGCCAGGGCCGTGCGGACCTTTGCGAGCCCCTGATCGCCCAACTCTCACCCTGCCGCGCCTGAGGCCCCATGGACGTCATCATCTACCACAATCCCGCCTGCGGGACGTCGCGCAACACCCTGGCCCTGATCCGGCACGTCGGGATCGAACCGCATGTGATCGACTATCTGAAGACTCCGCCCAGCCGCGCCCTGGTCAAGGATCTGGTGGCTCGCATGGGCGTGCCGCTGCGCGAGGTTCTTCGCGAAAAGGGAACGCCCTTCGCCGAACTGGGACTGGGCGATCCGGCGCTCGACGACGACCAGCTTCTGGATGCGGTCGAGGCGCACCCCGTCCTCCTCAATCGTCCGATCGTCATCACATCGAAGGGCGTGCGCCTGTGCCGTCCATCGGAGGCCGTGCTGGACCTGCTCCCGGAGGACGGGCTCAAGCCGTTCGTCAAGGAAGACGGCGAAGTGGTGATCGACCCCGAAGGCCGCAGGGTTCGCTGATGATCGATGACCCCATCGGCGGCCGCCTCCGCGATCTGCCGGACCCGGATCACCTGCCGGCGCTCGACCCGGCCTTCCTCCGCCGCGCCCCGGCCACAGGGCTGGGCCCGGCCGATCCGCCGCCTCGCATCCTGCTGCTCTACGGGTCGCTCCGGGAACGGTCGTATTCGCGCCTCTGTGTCGAGGAGGCGGCGCGGCTGCTGCGGCTCATGGGCTGCGAGACCCGCATCTTCGACCCGCGCGACCTGCCCCTGACCGATCAGCATGTCGCCGACGACCACCCCGCCGTCCATGAACTGCGCGAGCACGCCATGTGGAGCGAGGGCATGGTCTGGTGCAGCCCGGAGCGGCACGGCCAGGTCTCCGGCATCATGAAGCTGCAGATCGACCACCTCCCGCTCAGCATGGGCGGCCGTCGCCCCACCCAGGGGCGGACCCTGGCGGTGATGCAGGTTTCGGGCGGCTCGCAGAGCTTCAATGCCGTCAACACCCTGCGCCTGCTCGGGCGCTGGATGCGGATGGTCACCATCCCCAACCAGTCCAGCGTCGCCAAGGCCTTCACCGAGTTCGACGACGACGGCCGCATGAAGCCGTCCAGCTATTACGACCGGATCGTCGATGTGATGGAGGAGCTGGTGCGCTTCACCGTCCTGTTGCGTCCCCACGCCGCCCAACTGGTCGACCGCTATTCCGAGCGCAAGGCCGCCGGCGTCCCGTTGGACGCCGCGACGGATCTTTCCGCCATCGCCATCAAGCCCGCGTCCGGGCCCGCCTGACGCCAGAAGATCTTGCCCTGAAGCCCGGCGATGAAAGCGTCGGGGTTCCTCATCCCCAACACGGCGCCGGCCGCCTGAAAGGACAATCCATGCTGGAATACCGGGTCTCCGCCCGCCGCATCGACAGCCACGGATCGGAAGCCATGACCAGGGAGGCGCGGATCGTTCTGGACACCGACATGGCCGGCCGGCCGGACGCCTTCAATCCGGCCGAGATGCTGCTGGCCAGCCTCGCCGCCTGCATCCTGAAGGGCGCCGAACGGGTGCTCCCGATGTTGGAATTCGACCTGCGCGGCATCGCGGTCAGCCTGCACGGCGTACGGCAGGACAGCCCGCCGAAGATGATCCGCATCGACTACGACATCGTCGTGGACACGGACGAAACCGACGCCCGGATCGACCTTCTGCATCGCAACCTTCAGAAATTCGGCACGATCTACAACACCCTGCGGGCGCGACCGACCTGACCGGCACGATCCGGCGAAAGGACTGACCCGAGCAGACCTTGCGAGGTCGGCCACGAGCCCTTGCCGTTTTCCACAAATTTAATCCCCCTCCTCCCACGGCCTTATAATGGCGCGGCGGGCATCGGGCCGTGGGCGGCGATTTCAGACGATTCAGACCCTGTTTTTTTCCGGACGCCGGAGTCTGAATTCTGACCCTCCGCCCGGGCCGGGGCGACAACCGGTCAGGGGATTTCAGACTATTCAGACAATTCAGACCCTGTTTTTTGGCGCCGGAGTCTGAAATCCGCCCTCAGGCCGCGCACTCGGCGGGGACGTCACCGTCCTCGGCCCACAGGGCGCAGGCGCGGTCGATCTCGCCCTGGATCAGGGCGCAGGGGTTGGCCGGGTTGCAGGGCGGGCGGGTGGCCGGGCTGACCTGCCGGCACTGGTCCGCCAGGGCCTGGGCCGCCGCCTGTCCGCGCTCCTCGGCGCAGCTGCCCACCTCGGTCCCGGGCAGCAGCCCGGGCGTGGGCGGCGAGGCCGTCGGCGTCGGCTCGGGAGCGGTCGCCTCTGCCGCCGAGGTCTCGGCGGCCGGGGCCGCGGGCTCCTCAGCCTGCTGACAGGCGGTCAGCAGGGCCAGGGCGGCGAAGGGAGCGATCAGGCGGCGGAAGGGGCGAGACATGGGGGCGGGCTCCTCAGTCCAGGGCGCAGATGTCGGGCAGGCCGCGCAGGCGTCCGCCCGCGTCCAGCCCATAGCCCACAAGGTAGCGGCTGGGCGCCTCCCACCCCACGAAGTCGGGGGTCAGGGCGCGGGGCTCGGGCCAGGGCTTGCGGGCGAAGACGCAGGTCAGCACCTCGGCGGCGCCCGCCTCGCGGGTGATGCGCACAGCCTCGGCCAGGGACAGGCCCGTGTCGAAGACGTCGTCCAGGATCAGCACCCGCGCGCCGTCCATGGGGCGCTGGCACGGGGCGCGCACCTCCACCTGGCCCTTGCTGGCCTTGCCGTCGCCGTAGGACGCCAGCCACAGGGCGTCGAAGCGCACGTGGCGGCCCAGCCGGGCCAGGGCGCGGGTCAGGTCGGCGGCGAACCACAGCCCGCCGGTCAGCAGGCACACGGCGATGGTCTCGTCGTCGATGAGCGGGGCGATGCGCGCGGCCAGGTCCGCCACATGGGCGGCCACCTGGTCTTCGGGCAGCAGGACGGCGGGCGTTGCGGGGTCAGCCATGCGAGGCGGATAGCGCCTCGTCACGGGGGCTGTCGAGAGGTTCGGCCTCGATGGCCTCATCGGTCGTCTCCAGCCCGATGGCCCCGCGCAGCACCGGCTCGGGCCGGAACTGCACAGAGGCGTTGGGCGGCGGAACCGCGACCGGTTCCGGGTCGGGTGTCGGCTGGCGCCGGGCGCTCAGGTCGAAGGCCACGCCGATGTCGGCCACCCGGGCCTGGGGGTCCGGGGCCAGGGTGGCGAAGCCCAGCAACGCGCCGGGTGCGATGGCCGGACCGGGCACGGTCAGCATCTGATGGCCGATCTCGCGGCCCTCGGCGTCCAGCAGGGCGATGCGCACCACTGGCGGGGTCACCGCATGCTTGCGCACGTTCCGCAGGGCGCCGGAGACCAGCACCTGGCCGTGATCATTGGGGGCGGGCCGGGCGCGCACCGAGGCGAACTCCAGCCCCACCGGGTTCACCGGGGCGCCCACGGCGGCGTAGGCGGCGGCGCTGCGGGGATACATCTCGACCACCTGCACGCGGAACAGCCAGGCCGCGCCCAGCAGGCCCACGAACAGACACGCCAGTCCGGCCCAGACACCGCCCACGGCGGCGGCCCGGCGCATGCGCCGCTGCTGCTCGGCCCGCGCCCGGAACGCCTTCGGCAGCTCCGGCACAGGCGCTTCGGCCAGGGATTCGGGGGTCAGATCATCGCGCTTGCCGAACGCCGCGGACTCCGGCTCCCCGGCCTTGGCGGTCAGCTCCAGCGGCTCATCATGGGGGGTCGCGCGCCAGGTGTGGGCGCAAGACTGACAGCGCACGCGCCGCCCGGTCGGGCCCAGACGATCGTCCGGCACGAAATAGCTGGTGGCGCACTCGGGACAGGTCAGTATCATGGCCGCGAATGCGAGGCGCGCCGCCCCCTCCCACAGGACCGCTCGCGCGATCCGAAATCCGTCAGTAACTTCATGCCGTTCAAGACCCGCCGCGCCACGACCAGCGCCCCGTCCGCATTTACCGAGACCGCCCGGCTTCAGGGCGTGGATTTCGGCTATGCCAAAGGCCCCCGCGTGCTTCGGGACGTGGACCTCTTATTGCCCCGCGGCTCTTTCCACTTCCTTACCGGCCCGTCGGGGGCGGGGAAGTCCTCGCTGCTGCGCTTGCTGCACCTGACGGCGGCGCCCGGCAAGGGGCGGCTGAGCCTGTTCGGGGAGGAAACCCAGGGCCTGCGCAACCGCGATGTCACCGCCTTTCGCCGCCGCATCGGGGTGGTGTTCCAGGACTTCCGCCTGATGGCCCACCTCAGCGTCTTCGATAACGCGGCCCTGCCCCTGCGGCTGGCGGGGCGACGACCCGAGGACTACGGCCCCGACGTGGAGGAGATGCTGCGCTGGGTCGGGCTGGGCGGGCGCATGGACGACCTGCCGGAGACCTGTCGGGCGGCGAGAAACAGCGTCTGGCCATCGCACGGGCGGTGATCGGCAAGCCGGATCTGATCCTGGCCGACGAGCCCACCGGCAATGTGGACGCGGCCATGGGCGCGCGCCTGCTGAAGCTGTTCCAGGGCCTGAACCGCATGGGCGCCACCGTGCTGATCGCCAGCCATGACACGGCTCTGGCCGAGCGGTCGGGCGCGGGCGTGCTGCATCTGGAGAATGGCCGCATCCACGGAGGTACGGCATGAGCCGGGCCGGGAGCCTGCTGCCGCGCGATCCCGGCGGAGAGGCGTGGCTGGGCGCGGTGATCGGCGTGCTGTGCTTCATCGCCTGCCTGATGGCCGTCGGGGCGCTGGCGGCGGATCGGGCGGCGCATGGCTGGAGCGCGCGGCTGCGGGCCGAGGCCACGGTGCAGGTGCGCCCCCGGGCCGACGAGACCGGCGACGCCGCCGCCGCCCGCGCCGCCGAGACCCTGGCGGGCGTGGACGGGGTGGAGGAAGCCCAGGCCCTGGACCGCGAGGCCGCCGAGGCCCTGCTGCGCCCTTGGATGGGCGAGGCCGCCCTGGAGGACCTGCCCCTGCCACACCTGGTCACGGTGCGCCTGTCGCCCGAGGCCCCGGCCTCGGCCCAGACGCTGGGCGAGGCGCTGGCGGAGGCGGGGCTGGACGCCTCGGTGGACGATCACTCCCTGTGGCGGGGCGAGATCGAGCGCTCGGCCCTGACCCTGACCAGCCTGGCGCTGGCGGCCTTCGCCCTGACGGCGGCGGCGGCGGGGGCGGCCATCACCTATGCGACGCGGGCGGGCATCGCGGCGCGACGGCGCGAGATCGAGATCCTCAGCCTGTCGGGCGCCGGGCACGGCCAGATCGCCTGGCAGTTCCAGAAGCGCTTCGGCCGACTGGCGGTCCTGGCGGGGGCCGGAGGGGGCGCGGCGGCGGCGGCGCTGCTGGCCATGGTGCGCCTTGCGGGCGGCGAAGGGGGCCTGAGTCCGGCCTTGCCGCTGGCCTGGAGCGACCTTGTGATCCTCTCGCTTTCACCCCTGCTTGCGGCTACGGTCGCCCTTGCAGCCGCCTGGCTGGCCGCGCGACGGGCTCTGGACAACCGGGGCCGCAGCACGGCAAGCAGCGTTTCTTCCGGGGCAGGGAGCGTGGAATGAGATTACTCGCGGCCATCGTCATCGCCGTTCTGCTGTGGGTCGTGGGCCTGTTCGCCTTCGCGGACCGGGTGCGGTCGATCACCCCCGCGCCGGAGCCGGCGGCCGCCGACGGCATCGTAGCCCTGACCGGCCCCTCGGCCGAGCGCGTCAACACGGCGGTGCGCCTGCTGGAGCAGGGCAAGGCCAGGCGCCTGCTGGTGTCGGGCGTCAACCGCGAGGTGCGGCGCGAGGAGCTGCGCGCCCTGACGCCGGGCTCCAGCCGCCTGTTCGACTGCTGCGTGGACCTGGGCTTCGACGCCGAGGACACCATGGGCAACGCCCAGGAGATCGCCGCCTGGGCCCGGGCCAAGGGTTTCGACAGCCTGATCGTGGTGACCTCGGACTATCACATGCCGCGCAGCCTGCTGGAGATCCGGGGCATGGCCCCCGAGGTGGACCTGACCGCCCACGCTGTGCGCACCCCCTCTCTGGACAGCGACAACTGGTGGCGCTCGCCCGGCGACGCGCGGCGCATGGCCCTGGAATACAACAAATATCTTGTGGTTCTGGCCCGCGAGACGGTGCTGGGCCTGACCGGCAGGGGCGCATCCGGGGCTGAGCCTGAGGCGGCCTGAACCCTTGATCATCCTGCGCTCCATCCTGTTCAACCTGTGGCTCTGGCTGTCCATGCCGCTGTTCGCCGTGGGCCTGTCGCCCGCGCTGCTGATGCCGCACCGCTATGCCATGGCGGTCATCCGGCTGTGGGCGCACACGGTGCTGTTCGGCCTGCGCTGGCTGGCGGGGATCAAGGTGGTGGTGACGGGGCTCGAGCACCGGCCCAAGGGGGCCGCCCTGCTGGCGGGCAAGCACCAGGGCATGCTCGACATCGTGGCCCCCTTCACCTTCCTGGATGACCCCTGTTTCGTGCTGAAGAAGGAGCTGACGCCCCTGCCCTTCTTCGGCTGGTTCGCCTGGAAGACGAAGATGATCGCCGTGGACCGCGCGGCCCACTCAAAGGCCCTGAAGGACATGGTGCGCCAGACCCGCGTGCGGCTGGCCGAGGGACGGCAGATCCTGATCTTCCCCGAGGGCACGCGGACGCTTCCCGGAGAGCCCGGCGACTACAAGCCGGGGGTGGCGGCCATCTACCGCGACCTGGACGCGCCCTGCCACCTGATGGCCACGGACTCCGGGCGCTGCTGGCCGGCCAAGGGCTTCATCTACCGCCCCGGCGTGGTCACCTTCGCCTTCCTGCCGCCCCTGCCCGCCGGGCTGAAACGCGCCGAGTTCATGGCGCGGCTGGAAGCCGACATCGAGGCGGCTTCACGCGGGCTGCTGCGGGACTAGGCCTCAACCACCGGGGCCCTCGGCGTCGCGCCCTCAGTCGTCGTCCGAAGCTTCGTCGGGGATTTCCGGGGTCTCGGGCGCGGCGGGCGCCAGGGTGCGGACCTCGCCCAGTTCGGCGCCGGGGAAGGTCTGCATGACCGCCCGCACAAAGGGGTCGTCGAGGATCGCCTGACGCGCCACATCCTTCGCGCGGCGGTCGCGCTCGATCAGGGTCTCGCCCCCGCCCTGGCCGTTGGCGGCGATCAACCAGGTCCGGCCGGTCCAGTCCTTGAGCCGCGAGGCCAGCCGCCGGGCCAGATCATGGGGCGCGCCCGGGACCGGCTCGAAGGTGATGGCGCCGGGCTTGAAGGCGATCAGGCGCACATAGCGCTGCACATCCATCTGCAGGCCGATGTCGCGCTTCTCGCCGATCAGGGCGACGGTCTGGTCGAAGGTCTGGGGATCGGGGAGCTGTTCAGCCTGGGCGCCGGGCCGCGCGGCGACCTGGGCGCTGGCCCCGCCGCCGCCACCACCGCCGCGCGGCGCGGACGGGCCGGAACCGCCGCCCATGGGGTCGCCGGACTGCAGCTTCTTCAGCGCCTCTTCCGGACCGGGCAAGTCGGCGGCGTAGGCGAGGCGGACGATGGCCATCTCCACCGCGTCGGCCGGATTGGGCGCGCGACGCACCTCCTCATGGGCCTTCAGCAGCATGGACCAGACCCGCGACAGCGAGCCGGCCGAGATGGAGGCGCCCAGCGCCGCCAGCCTCTGGGCCTGATCATTGGGCAGGCGGGTGGCCGCCGGGCCCAGCATCTTGGACACCGAGGCCGCGTGGCAATGCTCCAGCAGATCATTGACCACCTGGGTCGGATCGGCACCGAAGCCGTAGAGCTGGCGGAACATCTCCAGCGCCTCGGGCGTGCGGCCGCCCATCAGGCTTTCGAACAGGCCGATGGTCTGGGTCCGGTCGGCCAGCCCCAGCATGTCGCGCACCACCTCGGCCTTGACCATCTGGCCGCCCTCGGCCTGGACCAGGGCCTGATCCAGCAGGGACAGCCCGTCGCGCACCGAGCCCTCGGCGGCCCGGGCGATCAGGGCCAGGGCCTCGCTGTCGATCTTCATGCCTTCCTTGTCCGCCACCTTCGCCAGGTGTTCGGACAGGATTTCGGGCTCGACCCGGCGCAGGTCGAAACGCTGGCAGCGCGACAGGATCGTCACCGGCACCTTGCGGATCTCGGTGGTGGCGAAGACGAATTTGGCGTGGGGCGGGGGCTCTTCCAGAGTCTTCAGCAGGGCGTTGAAGGCCTGGGTCGAGAGCATGTGCACCTCGTCCAGCACATAGACCTTGTAGCGCGCCTCGACCGGGCCGTAGCGGACGCTGTCCAGGATGTCGCGGATGTCGCCCACGCCGGTGTGGCTGGCGGCGTCCATCTCCATGACGTCCATGTGCCGGCCTTCCATGATGGCCGCGTCGTGGCGGCCGTTGGCCGTCAGGGCCAGGGAGGGGCGGTCGATGGTGTCGGATTCGTTGTTCAGCGCCCGGGCCAGCAGGCGGGCCGTGGTGGTCTTGCCCACCCCGCGCACCCCGGTCAGCATGAAGGCGTGGGCGATGCGGCCGCTGGAGAAGGCGTTGGTGAGCGTCCGCACCATCGCCTCCTGACCGATCAGGTCCTCGAAGGTGAGCGGCCGGTATTTGCGCGCCAGCACGGTGTAGGCGACGTCATCGGTCCGCGCCGCCGCGGGCGCGGCCGGGGGCGCCACGACAGCCGCTTCAACCGGGGCGGCCTCAGCGGGGGCGCCGAACATGTCGTCGGTGTTGGGATCGCGCTCTTCGACCTCGATCTCAGGCGCGCCGCCATCAAGGGCGTCGTCCTCCCAGGGAGGCCCGTCCGATTTCAGGTCCGTGTCGCTCATGCCCTGTCATAGCGCGCGAAGTCCGCCGCTGCGAAGACGGCGCGCTCGATTTCCAACAGTTTCGGAAAAAGCCCTCAAGCAGCGAGGCCCCGTGGGCCGCGCGATAGGGCGAAAATCGCGCCCTCAAGCCGCGAGCGTCCGCGGCGCGAGCATAAGGCAGGCCTCTGCCCTCAAGCAGCGAGCCGCCGCGCGGCGAGCGTTAGGGCAAAAAAGATGGAGGTGGAGACCGACACGACCCGAAGGTGAATTCGTTGTGGCTGCTGCCTTCCGGCCCTGACCAGGTTGGCGAAGCCTCCGCCCGCACCGATCTCCGAGAAGGGATATGGCGTCTAAACGCCGATTGATCAAGCGGGGCCTTCCGGCGCCGGGCGCTCGAGCCTAGATAGGCGGCGATGGCCTTTCTCCTGAACACCTTTTCCGGCAACCGACTGGAGCGCGCCAGCGACCGGCGCAACGATCCCGACTGGATCGCCGGGCAGGAGGAGAATCCCCACGCCCTGGCCCTGGCGTTGTGGGAGGGCCGGCCCCTGATCGAGGATCACGCCGACGGCCCGCGCCTGACCTGGCTGTCCATGCCCCACGCCATGGACCTGACCCGCGACCGCCGCGCCTTCCTGGGCCTGTGGAAGGATGCGCCGGTGTTCGCAGTGGAGTTCGAGGGCGCGGCCGACCCCGCTGCGGGGCCGGTCATGGGTCTGGGCGCCTTTCACGAGATGCGGGCCGCCGCCGCCCTGCTGCCGGGCCACGAGGCGGCCATGGCGGGTGCAGCCAAGTCCCTGTTCGACTGGCGCCGGCGGCACGGCTTCTGCGCCGCCTGCGGGACCGAGACCCGGGATTCGGGCGGCGGCTGGCGACGGGCGTGTCCCGCGTGCCGGGCCGAGCATTTCCCGCGGGTGGACCCGGTGGTGATCATGCTGCCGACACATCAGGACCGTTGCCTGCTCGGCCGCCAGGCGTCCTGGCCCGCAGGTCGCATGTCGGCCCTGGCCGGATTTCTCGAGCCGGGCGAAAGCATCGAGGAGGCCTGCGCCCGCGAGGTTGAGGAAGAGGCGGGCCTGGAGGTCACCGCCGTGCGCTATCACTCCAGCCAGCCGTGGCCGTTCCCGTCCCAGCTGATGATCGGCCTGATCTGCGACGTCAGCCATGACCGCGCCGCCCCGGACCAGACCGAGCTGGAAGCGGTGGCCTGGCTGACCCGTGAGGAGGCCCGCGCCGTGCTGGCTGGAACCCATGCCGAGGTTCTGCCCCCTCCGCCGATCGCCATCGCCCGCACCCTGCTGCAGGCCTGGATCGACGCCGAAGACTGACCCCTGCGACGCCGGGACGCCGTTCAGGCGGTTGCGAACCCCGCCGGGCCGTGTAAGACAGCCGCAAACCATGACCTTGGCCGGAATTCGGCCCTCTACACGGGACTCGACCACGCGCATGAGCGGCGATCTGAAGTGGAACAAGATTTTCGGCGCCGGTCTGGCGACAGTCCTCGTCATTCTGGGCGTAAACCAGGTGTCAGGCTTCATCTATTCCAGCGAACCGCCGGAGGAGATGGGCTATTTCATCGACGCGCCTGAGGAAGCCGCCGCCGGCGCCGCCGAAGTGGAGCTGCCGCCGGACTGGGGCACGGTTCTGCCTGTGGCCGACATCGCGGCCGGTGAGCGCGCCTTCGCCCGCTGCATGGCCTGCCACACCATCAATCAGGGCGGCGCCGACGGCATCGGCCCGAACCTGTGGGGCGCCGTCGGCGGTCCGATGCTGCACAGCGCGGGCTTCGACTATTCGCCCGCCCTGCGCGAGCACGCGGCCCAGAACCCCACCTGGACCTATGACGAACTGGACCAGTTCATCACCGCCCCGTCGCGTCACGTGCGCGGCACCAAGATGTCCTTCGCGGGCATCCGCAACACCGAGGAGCGTGTGGCTCTGATCGCCTACCTGCGGTCGCAGGGTTCGAGCGGCTACGCCATCCCCGCGCCGGATCCCTCGCGCCAGCCGGGCGCCGAGGAGGAGACCCCGGCCGAGGGCGAGGCCGTCGAGGGTGAAGGCGTGGAGCAGACCCCGGAAGAGGGCGTCGCCGCCCAGCCGGACGAGGAAGCCACCAGCCCGGCCCAGCCCGCGGCGACCAGTTCTCCTCAGAACTGAGGTCCCTTCTCAGGAAATCAAAGGCCCGGCCCGCAAAGGTCCGGGCCTTTTTCATGGGCGGGGACGCTAGAGGCGGCGACAGGCGCTGGGCTGATCCCGGCGGGACACGGCGTCGGCGAGGGTCTCCACCGCCACGCCCCTGTCAGGATCGGCGTGGATCAACCGTTCGGCGTCCAGCATCATGGCCACATGGTCGGGCCAGAAGATCAGGTCGCCGCGCATCAGGGTTTCGGCGGCGGCGGCGCGGCCAAGGGTCTGTTGCTGATCCGCCGCGCGGGGACAGCCCAGACCGCAGGCGTACAAAGCCTGTTGAACCAGGGCCGGCGCGTCGAGACCGGTCCGGTCGCGGCCGCCCGGCTGGAACGGCGCGCCCACGAAGCGTTCGGCCACGGCGGCGGGTTCGGCGTCAAAGGCGTGGAAATCGGCCACTTCGGCCAGAGCGATCCAGCCAGGCGCGCCACACGGGCGAAGCCGCCCTGGACCTCGAGCACGCTCACAAGGGCGTTCAGGGTGAGGACGGCGTGCGGCGCATCGTCCGGCGCATCGAGAATTGGAGCGTCGACCGAAGCCACCCGGTGGGTCGGCTCAAGCACCTCTTCGGTGAGACCTTCCACGGCCACATGCCCCACGACGCCGTCTCGTCGCGAACGGCCCCAGGCCCAGCCGCCCGAGATCTCCAGCACATCGAAAATTTCCCCGAGGCCAATTGATCGATCAGAACGGCGGCGTCATCGGCCCCGTCGCGCACCGGCGTCGTCGGCAGGACGCACTGCATGGGTGTGACCGCCCGGTATTGTCCGGCCTCCAGCACGCCCTCAAGCGCCTGCTCGGCCAGGTCGGGCCGGGCCAGGGTCACGCGCGGATCATGGGCAGAGGGCAGGGACAAGGATCGCGGTCCATGGATCGGGAGCTTCATCCCTACACCGCGATGCCGAAGGGGCGGTTAATATCGTTGGTTACTGTCAGGCATAACGCGACCGCAGCATGGCGAAACAGGCGCGCAGGGACTGGGCTTCGCCGCCCTCGGGGTGTCCCGGCCGGGTGCGCGGATTCCAGGCGAAGATGTCCAGATGCGCCCACGCCCCGGTCTTCGGCGCGAAGCGTTGCAGGAACAGGGCGGCGGTCACCGATCCTGCCTGGGCCCAGGCGCGGAATCGTTGCGCAGATCGGCCATCTCGCTGTTCAGGCTGTCGCGGTAGCCGGGCCACAAGGGCATGCGCCACAAGGGATCGCGCACCCGGCGGGCGGCGTCCAGCAGGTCGGCGGCGAGGGCCTCGTCATCAGTGTAGACCGGCGGCAGCTCCGGCCCCAGGGCGATGCGCGCGGCCCCGGTCAGGGTGGCGAAATCCAGGGTCAGGTCCGGCTGATGCTCCCCGGCCCGGGCCAGGGCGTCCGCCAGCACCAGACGGCCTTCGGCGTCGGTGTTTCCCACCTCCACGGTCAGACCGGCGCGGGTGGACAGGATGTCGCCGGGCCGGAAGGCGTCCGCCGAGATGGCGTTCTCCACCGCCGCCACCAGCACGACCAGCCGCACCTTAAGGCCCGCCTGCATCACCAGCCGCCCCAGCGCCAGGGCGTGGGCCGAGCCGCCCATGTCCTTCTTCATGTTGCGCATGCCGGCGGCGGGCTTGATGTCCAGCCCGCCTGTATCGAACACCACGCCCTTGCCCACCAGCGCCACCAGCGGCAGGTCGGCCTTGTCCAGGTTCCAGCCGATCTCGATCAGGCGCGGCGCCCGCAGCGCCGTGGCGGCCCGGCCCACCGCGTGCACCGCCGGATAGTTCGTCTCCAGCAGGGCGTCCCCGGTGGTGACGGTGATCGCGGCGCCGGACTCCTCGGCGATCTCGCGCGCGATGGTCTCGATCTGCAGCGGCCCCATGTCGGCGGCGGGGGTGTCCACCATCTCCCGGGCCAAAGCGGCGGCGGCGACGATGCGGGTCAGGTCGTCCAGATCGACGCCGCCCGGCGCCACCAGACGGGCCGCGCCCTTGTCCTTCTTCGGCTTGTAGCGGTCGAACCGGTAGGCCCCCAGGGCGAAGGCCAGAGCCGCCAGCGCCGCGTCGCCGTCCTCCAGCCCCTCGAAGGCGTAGTCCCCGGCGGGCAGACGCGTGGGCAGGGCGCGGGCGGTCATGGGATCGAAGGCCTCGCCCGCGCCCCACAGAACCGCCTGAACACCGCCGTCGTCACCCGGGGCCGCCAGCAGTTCGCCGCGCGCGCCCTTGAAGCCGTTCGCCTTGGCCCAGGCGGCGACGCGGCTGTCCGTGATCTCGGCCCCCTCGGCGACGAGGCGGATCGGAACGGCGTGTCCTTCAGCGGAGGCGATGACGGCGTCGGGCATGGCGGTCTTTCACGGATTAACCAAGGGTTGACGCGAACGGGCCAGACTCGGGCATGCAGGAAACCGTTCGGACCGAACCCATGTCGCGCAAGCTGACCTTCGCCGCAACCGCCCTCCTTCTGGCTTCGGCCGCCCCGGCCCTGGCGCAGGAGACGGCTGCCCCGGCGCCGACCACCGCGACCGCGGAGCAGCGCGCCGCCTATGATCGGGCCGATCCGCTGGCGCGCTCGGTGTTCTGGGGCCGCGAGGTGGAGGTCAACCCGAATGATCCGGTCGCGGGGGTGCGCCTGGCCCAGGCCCTGCGCGAACTGGGACGCCATGACCGCGCCGCCGAGGCGGCCCAGGGCGTGCTGATGGTCCAGCCGGGCAATGTCGAGGCCATGCTGGAGGTCGGCCGGGCGCACATCGCGCGCGGCCAGGCCTTCTACGGCGTCGCGGCGCTGGAGCAGGCGCGCGACGCGGCGCCGAACGACTGGCGGCCCCTGTCGCTGCTGGGCGTGGCCTATCAGCAGGTCCGGCGCCCGGCCGACGCCCAGGCCGCCTGGACGGCGGCCCTCACCCTCTCGCCTGAAAATCCGACCGTCCTGTCCAACATGGCCATGGCCATGGTCGCCGGCGGCGACTCCGCCGGGGCCGAGCCCCTGTTGCGCCGCGCCGTGGCGCAGCCGGGGGCCAGCCTTCAGATGCGTCAAAATCTGGCCCTTGTGCTCGGGCTGAACGGAAACCGTGCCGAGGCGGAGCAGATCCTGCGCCGCCACCTGCCGCCCGAGCAGGCGGACCGCAACCTGAACTGGCTGGACAACGAAGCCGCCCGCCCGACCGGCGCCCGCACCTGGGAGTCCCTCTCGGGACGCTAGGCCAAAGCCCCAAGAAAAGGCCCTCAAGCCGCGAGCGTCCGCGACGCGAGCATAGGGCAAGAAGAATGCTGCGGGCCGCCGCGAGGCGACGCAGCGCCCTACATGCTGTCCTGGATCTTGATGATCGCGGGGCCCAGGATGACGATGAACAGCACCGGCAGGAAGAACAGGATCATCGGCACGGTCAGCTTGGCCGGCAGGGAGGCGGCCTTCTTCTCGGCGGCCGACAGGCGCAGGTCGCGATTCTCCTTGGCCATGACGCGCAGCGCGGTGCCCAGGGGCGTGCCGTACTGTTCGGACTGGATCATGGAGGTCATGACCGCCTTGACGCCGGGATGGTTGGTGCGGCGGGACATGCCTTCATAGGCCATGCGCCGCTCCGGCAGATAGCTGAGCTCCGCCGACAGCAGGGACATCTCCTCGGCCAGCTCGATGGAGCGGCCGCCGATCTCCTGGCTGACCTTGGCGACGGCGGCGTCCACGGACATGCCGGATTCCACGCAGATCAGCATCAGGTCCAGGGCGTCGGGAAACGCCTGCATGATCGAGGTCCGACGCTTGGCGATGCGGTTCTCGAGAAACAGGTTCGGCGCATAGAAGCCGAAGCCCGCAGCCATCACCGTCAGGGCCAGGCGCGACATGGACGGCAGGTCCATCACCCCCAGGACGTAGAAGTAGAAGACCGCCACCGACAGGAACACGAACGGCGTGGCGAAGCGGAAGAAGTAGAAGGTGGTCAGGGGGCGCGGCCCGCGGAAACCCGCCTGGGCCATCTTGTCGGCCACCTTCGGGTCTTCCAGCAGCTTGGAGAGATTCAGCCGCTCCACCACCCGCTTCTTGAAGCCGTCATCGGTGTGGCGCAGCCCGCCCTGGGCGTTGCGCACGATGGCCTCGCGCGAGCGGCGACGCAGCTCCTCGCGCCGCACGGCGACCGCCTTCATGCGGCCTTCCAGCTGGGCGCCCTGGGTCATGGAGCTCATCACCGTGACCAGGGTGGCGAAGACCAGCACCCCCACCCCGATCGAGAGCAGGTTCTGCAGGTCCGTGAAGAAGGCGATCAGGTCCATCCGCCGCCCCTAGAACTTGAACGAGATCATGCGCTTCATCACGAAGATCCCCATGGACATCCACATGGCCGAGATCAGCAGCATGATCTGGCCGCGCGGATCGGTGAACAGCAGGATCATGTAGGCCGGGGTGGTGATCATCACGATCATCATCACCGCCGGGGGCAGCGAGCCGATGATGCCCGCCGAGGCCACGGCCTCGGACGACATGGCCTTGATCTTCTCGCCCATCATGCGGCGCGCGCGCAGGACCGCGGACAGGTTGCCCAGAGCCTCGGCCAGATTGCCGCCGGTCTTCTGCTGAATGGCGATGACGATGGCGAAGAAACGCAGCTCCGGGGTCGGCATGCGCTCGTACATGCGGTCCAGCGCCTGCGACAGGGTCAGGCCCACGCCCAGACCCTCGACCAGCCGCTGGAACTCGGGCCCCAGCGGCGCCGGGCTTTCGCGGGCGATGATCTTGAAGCAGTCGTGGACCGGCAGGCCCGACTTGATGCCGCGCACGATGACGTCCACGGCGTTGGCGAATTCGCCCGAGAATTTCTTCATGCGGCGCTTGCCCAGAAAGCCCACGACCCAGCGGGGCAGCCCCACGCCGGTGATCAGGGCCACCCCGATGGTCAGCAGGGGATTGAGGCCCAGCACCAGGGCGATCAGGCCGAACGCGAGACCGGACATGACGCTGAAGATGATGAAGGTGCGCATCTTCATGGACAGACCCGCCTGACGCAGCTTGGCCGCCATGGTCACCCGGGCCTTGCGCTCCTTGCGGTCAGACTCCTTGAGCTGATCCATGATCTGCTTGCGGCGCTGTTCGGGGGTGTTGGCCGCGGCGGCGCGGGCGGCCGCGGCGGCCTTCTTGGGATTGCCGAACGCCTGGGCGCGCTTGACGGCGCGGTCCGAGGAATCCTCTCCGCCCACAAAGACCCAGCCGAGGCTGGCGATGACCACGAAGGCGAGAACGGCGGCGGTGAGCTCCAGCATGGCTTATTCCGCCGCGTCCAGGGCTTCGGCCAGTTCCCGCTCGAGCCCGTAATAGCGCGCGCGGTCCCAGAACCGGGGCCGGGCGATGCCGGTGGAGCGGTGACGCCCGATCACGCGGCCGTTCTCGTCCTCGCCTGTGATCTCGTAGACGAACAGGTCCTGGGTGACGATCACGTCGCCTTCCAGCCCCACCACCTCGGTGATGTGGGTGATGCGGCGCGAGCGTCGCGCAGACGCGCCGCCTGGATGATGACGTCCACGGAGCCGACGATCATCTCGCGGATGGTCTTGGAGGGCAGGCCGTAGCCGCCCATGGTGATCATGGACTCCATCCGGCTGATGGCTTCGCGGGGACTGTTGGCGTGCAGGGTGCCCATGGAGCCGTCATGGCCGGTGTTCATGGCCTGCAGCAGGTCGAACGCCTCGGGCCCGCGGACCTCGCCGACGATGATCCGCTCGGGACGCATGCGCAGGCAGTTCTTGACCAGATCCCGCATGGTGATCTGGCCCTGGCCCTCCAGGTTCGGCGGGCGGGTCTCGAGGCGCACCACGTGCGGCTGCTGCAGCTGCAGCTCGGCCGCGTCCTCGCAGGTCACGACCCGCTCGGTGGGGTCGATGAAGGCCGTCAGGGTGTTCAGCAGGGTCGTCTTGCCCGAGCCCGTGCCGCCCGAGATCACCAGATTGCAGCGCGACGCGCCGATGACGCCGAGAACGCGCGCGCCCTCGGGACTGATGGAGGCGTACTCCACCAGGTTCTTCATCGTCAGCTTGTCTTTCTTGAACTTCCGGATCGTCAGCGTCGGGCCGTCGATGGCCAGCGGCGGGGCGATGACGTTGACGCGCGACCCGTCCGGCAGGCGGGCGTCGCAGATGGGCGAGCTTTCATCCACGCGGCGGCCCACCTGGGACACGATCCGCTGGCAGATGTTCATCAGCTGGGTGTTGTCGCGGAAGCGGACGTTGGTCAGCTGGACCTTGCCGCCCACCTCGATGAACACCCGGCCCGCGCCGTTGACCATGATGTCGGCGATGTCGTCGCGGGCCAGCAGCGGCTCCAGCGGGCCATAGCCCAGCACATCATTGACGATGTCCTGGACCAGGTGCTCCTGCTCGGCCACCGACATGGAGACGTTCTTGATCGCCACCAGCTCGGCGACGATGTCGCGGATCTCCTCCGACGCCGCCTTGGTGTCCAGCTGGGCCAGCTGGGCCAGGTCGATGGTGTTCATCAGCGCGTTGAAGATCGTCGTCTTCGTGGCGTGATAATAGTCGGACTGCTCGCTGACGATCTCGGCGACCGCCTGGGCCTTTTTCAGCTGCTCGAAGCCGGCGGTGGCGCGCGGTCCGGGGCCGGCCGGCCGCGCCGCGCCGCCCGGGGGTGAGGCCGGCCGGTTCGCCTGGGGCTTGGGGGCCAGCGCCTCCAGCCGGTCCGGCTGCACATCGTCCAGCGGCGGCGAGACATAGGCTGCGCCATGCGGCCCTGGCCCGGCGCCTGGCCCCCGTCGGCGTCGGGCGCGAAGGCCTCGGCCTCCGACGGCCCGGGCGCGGGCTGCGCCGGGCGTGAAGGCGCCAGGGTCTGGCCGGCCGTTGCTGTGCGCTTGCCGAACACGATGCGGCCCTTGCCTCCCTAGCGCTTGAAAAGCTTGCCGAACAGCGACTTGCCGCCCGGCTTTCTGGCCGCCGGAAGGGCGGCGATCTCGCGGCGCGACACGATCTGGGCCAGGGTCTGGAACCCTTCGGCCGACCTGGACTTGGCGGCGGCGTCCAGGATCATCTGGCCGTTGTTGGCGGCCGCCCCGAACACCTTGGGCTCGAAGGGAATGGTCAGGCTGGGGTGCACGCCCAGGGCGGCGCCGAAGTCCTTGGCCGGAATCTCGGGGCGTCCCGGCACGCCCACCTGGTTCAGCACCAGCCGGGGCGGCGCGTCGTTGGGGCGGCCCTGACGGATCAGGTCCATCATGTTCTTGGCGTTGCGCAGCGAGGCCAGGTCAGGAGTAGCCACGACCACCACCTCGTCGGCCGAAATCAGGGTCCGGCGCATCCAGGCGTTCCACAGATGCGGCAGGTCCAGCACCACGAAGGGCGCTGTCTGGCGGATGCGGCTGGTGACCTCCTCGAAGCCTCCGGCGCGATGTCCCAGTCTCCGTCCAGGGTGGCGGGCGCGGCGAACAGGCTGAGCCGGTCGGTGCAGCGCACCATCATGCGGTCCAGCAGCGTCTGGTCCAGGCGCTCGGGCTGGCCCAGGGCGTCGGCCACCCCGTTCAGCGGGTCCTGGTTGAAGTCCAGCCCCGCCGTGCCGAACGGCAGGTCATAGTCGACGATGACGGTGTTGGCGCCGATCCGCTCGGACATGGCGTAGGCGGTGTTGTGGGCCACAGCCGAGGCGCCGGCGCCGCCGCGCGCGCCGACGAAAGCGATGGTCCGGCCCACGAAGGGCTGGGCCGGATCGTTGAAAAGTCCGCCGATGGCCGCGATCAGCTGCAGCGGCTGGATCGGCGCCACCAGATACTCGCTCACGCCGCGCCGGATCAGTTCGCGATACAGCAGGATGTCGTTGGTCGGGCCGATCACCACCACCTTGGTGCCCTGGTCGCAGACCTGGGCCAGGTGATCGATCTCGTTCAGCAGGTCCTCGGCGCCGGCCAGGCATTCGACCACGATCAGCGGCGGGGTCGGCTCATGGCCGTAGGTCTCCACGGCCGCGGCGACGCCGCCGAGGCGCACCTGGGTCGTGGCCCGCGACAGACGCCGGTCCTGGCCCGCGCGCTCGGCGGCGGCCAGGGTGTCCTGACGTTCGGCGAAAATGTGGATGGCGATGCGCGGGATCGAGACGTCGACGGTCTGGCCGATGGGGGTCAGGGCGCTTGCGGCGCCGGCCACCAGCTCGCCCACCGGATTGAACGGCGCGGCCGGAAGCTGGGATGCGGGCTCGGGCGCCGGACCCTGTCCCTCCGAGGCGGTGAACTGCAGCGGCTGGCGATCCGCATCGGGCGTGGCGCCCGGTCCGGGCGGCGGACCGAGATCGAGGTCGAGGTCGTCCTCGAATTCGTCATAGGGCTGTGGCGCGAAGGCGTTGTTCATCGGTGATGCCCGCTCCTAGTCCACGGCCTGTGAGACACGGCTGCGCACCAGCTCTTCCTGGGGCGCCGAGGTGGGCTCGCCCGCCCGGTAGTTTTCGAACACCACCGCCCGGCGGGCGGCGTCCACCGGCGTCATGGCGCGCGGCGCGGCGATGTCGCGCGGATCAGCGATCTGGGCCGCCAGATTGGCGTTGACGGCGCAGCCGAAGTTGGAGGGCGACTGGTTGGAGCCTGTGCGCGACAGGCTCTCCCACGCGGCGCCGCAGCGGGGCACGTGCGCCCGCACCGTCGTGAACCCGGCCAGGATCGGCGCCCGGGGGTCAGGGGCGTGATAGCTCTCCACCCGGATGCGGTCGCCGGGCACGCCCATCTCCTGAAGGGCGGCGCGGGTGCTCCAGGCGGCCTCGCCCGTGACGGGATCGTCGCCGGCGGGGGCCTGCACCACGATGACGTCGCCGCCGGCATGGGCGAAACGGCCCGCCAGGGCCGACAGGGCGGCGCGCTGGTTGCCCGAAAGCCCGGTCGGGTGAACCGCCAGGGCGATGCGGTCCAGACCGTCCTCAACCTGCAGGGCCCAGCGGGCGGTCGGGGTGATCGGGAGGGGGGCAGACGAGCCCGCGCCGGCGGCGCAGGCCGCCAGGGCGGTGCTCGCGGCCAGGGCGGCGATCAGGCTGAGGGGTCGCACGGGGGTCATGGCCACTCCTACTCGATCACATAGCCGACCGGTCCCTGCCAGCCGTTGGACGGCGAGGCGGGAGACGGGGCGGGCGTTCCATAGGCCTGGTTCAGCTGGCCGAAGAAGATGGTCTGGGCGTCGCCGGCGATCTGCAGGCCGTCGGCCGGCGTCTGCATGGCGTCGCGGCTGGTGGGCGAAACGATGAACGGCTCGATGATGATGACCAGCTCGGTCTCACCCATGAGATAGTCGCGCGAGCGGAACAGGGCCCCGAGAACCGGCAGATTGGTCACCCCGGGCAGGGAGTCGATGTTCTGGCGGGTGGATTCCTGCAGCAGGCCCGCGATCATCATGGCCCCGCCCGAGGGCATCTCGACCGTCGTCTGGGCGCGGCGGACGTTGAGGCCCGGCAGGGTGATGGCGTTGGGCGTCCCCGCCCCCAGGGTCAGGGCGCCCTGGCTGGTCAGCTCGGACACCTCGGTGGAGATCTGCAGCGAGATGCGGCCGCCCGACAGGACCACCGGGCGGAACGACAGCGCCACGCCATAGGGCTTGTACTCGGTCAGGATGTTGCCCTGCTGGTCGCGCCCCACCGGCACCGGAAACTCGCCGCCCGCCAGGAAGCTGGCGTTCTCGCCGTTGATGGAGGTCAGGTTCGGCTCGGCCAGGGTGCGCACCAGTCCGACCCGTTCGAAGGCGCGCAGGGTGGCGGTGATGCTGTCCGGCCCCGTGTCTTCATAGGTGAGACCGCCGCCGCCCAGGATCGAGCCGCCCACCCCGAAGGTGGCCGTCTGCTCGAAACGGAAGCTGTCCCCGGCGCTGGCCACCAGGGCGTTCATGTCCAGCCCCAGTTGCTTGACGGCGCTGCGCTGCACCTCGACCACGCGGGCGCGCAGGGTCACCTGATCCGCGCCGGTGACGCCGATCATGTTGAGGACCCGTTCGGGATCACTGACGAACTGGCGCGCGATCTGGGCCGCGCGATCGGCCTCGGCCGGGGTGGAGGCCGTGCCGGTCAGGATGATGCTTTCGTTGACCGCTTCGGCGCGGATGCTCGCGCCGGGCAGGAGACGGGCCAGGGTGTCCGACAGGGCGCCCACACCGGCGTCCACGCGGATGGAAAGGTTCAGGATGGCGCGGCCCGAGGCGTCCAGGAACACCGCGTCGGTCTCGCCCGGCGCGATGCCCACCACCGTGATGCGGCGCGGCGAATGCAGCATGGCCTCGGCGACCGCGGGATTGGAGACGATGACGTCGCGGGCGTCGACGGGCAGATCCACCGCGGCGGAGCGTCCGCGCGGCAGGTTCAGGGACTGGGTTTCACCGCCCACGGCCACGCGGATGCTGGATTGGGCGGCGGCGGGCGCGGCCGACAGCGGCGCCAGGGCCAGGGCGACCGCCGAGATCAGGGCCAGGGACTTTCTCATTGGAGCACCACCGTTTCGACCTGGTCGCCGCGATGGATGCGCACGACCCGGGAGTCGCCGCCTCCCGAGGCCATGCGGCCGGTGCGTCCCGAAGGTCCGGCCGCGTCGGCGTAGGAGCGCAGCACCAGCGACAGGTCGCCCTCGGCCCGGGCCAGGGACAGCACCTCGGCGTCGCCCGGCGACACCTCCAGGGTAGCGGTGGCGCCGACCACGGACTGGGCGTCATCGCTTGCCTGGGTGGTCTGATCGACGGCCAGCACCTTGACGTTCTGCATGACCGTGGTGGTCGTGTGACGCTGGGCCGAGCCGCCTTCCTGATTGTTGTTGCGAAGTTCGCGGGTCATGATCACGTCCACCCGGTCGCCCGGCAGGATGAAGCCGCCGGCGGCCGTCTCCACCGAGACGCGGATGGCCATGGCGCGCATGCCCGGCTCCAGATAGGCGGCCAGGAAGCCGCTGTCGCCCGAGCGCACAATCTTGCGCGCCACGATGGGCTCTCCGGCCACGAAGCCCTCGCGCACCACGGAGCCGATGAAATCCGACTGGGCGCCGGTCCCGGCGACGGCGTTCACGGCGCGGGTCACCGTGGCGGCGGCGCCTTCGACCTGATTCTCTACGGCGGGGGCGGCTTCGGCCTCACCCTCGGCGGGCGGGGCGGCGGCGGGCAAGGCAACGGAGCCGTCGGTGACATAGGCGGGATTGAGCCCGTCGATGGGCCAGTCCTTCCATTCCATGTCGCCGGCCTCCAGCCGCTTGCCGACAGGCACGTCGCGCGCGGCGACCAGGACCCTGGCCATGCGGGGGGCTTCCACGGCCGCGGAGGCGGTGGCGGTGGGCTCGCCGCCGGAATTGCCCATGGCGCGCACCACCAGCGCAAGAGCGATGGCGGCGACGGCGGCGATGCCGATGACTGCGATGCGGGCGGGTTTCATCCTGTCCGTCTCCGAAGAAGCCAGGCGGATCGGAATCCGACCCCCTGCCGTTAACGAACATGCAGGGTGCGGGTTAACGCGTCCCTAAGCGACCGAGTCAGAAGGCGGCGGTCATCATG
>NZ_BATC01000036.1 GCF_000466985.1 Brevundimonas abyssalis TAR-001 | reverse complement strand
TTTTTTTCGCTTCAGACCGTCGCCTGCTCAACCGCACGCTCCGAACGGGATTTCGGACATTTCGGACCCTGTTTTTTCCCGGGTCTTGCACTGCAATTGCACTGTTTTTCGCGTCCAGAGTCTCATTCGGGCGGCCAGGTCAAACCTGGCGCCCGACAAGAACGTCCGAAAAAACCGTCGCTTATTGCGGCATCACCACGGTATCGATGACGTGGATCACGCCATTGGAGGCGTCCAGGTCGGTGGCCGTCACCGTCGCCGTGCCGCCCGCCGCATCGGTCAGGATCACCGAGCCGCCTTGCAGCGACGCGGTCAGCTCGGCGCCCTGAACGGTGGTCAGGGTGACGCTGCCGCCGCCGGCTTCGATGGCGGCCAGAACGTCGGCGGCTTTCAGTTCGCCGGCGACCACGTGATAGGTCAGCACGGCGGTCAGGGTGGCGCGGTTGGCCGGCTGGACCAGGGCTTCCACGGTCCCGGCAGGCAGCTTGGCGAAGGCGTCATTGGTGGGGGCGAAAACCGTGAACGGACCCTCGCCAGACAGGGTCTCGCCCAGACCGGCGGCCTGGACTGCGGCGACCAGGGTGGTGTGGTCGGGCGAGCCGACGGCCACATCGACGATGGTCTGGCTGGAGTGCATCTGGGCGTGACCGCCGCCGTGGTGGTCAAAGGCGAAAGCAGGCGCGGCGACGCCGCCGGCGAGAAGGGCAGCGACGGCGACCTTGGTGATCAGATGTCTCATGATTTCGTCTCCTGAGTGCGACCGACTTGCTGCCGATCACATTCAGTTACGAAGCGCGTTACCTTGAAGATGCATGATCATCATCGAATTCGACAACGATTGTTCTTATGGTGAACATAAGATGATCTTGAAAAAGGGCGCGGGGAGACCGGCGGAAGGGCAGGTAAGGTCTCCCCGCGCATCGACGGGCCGAAGATGGAGCAACGGAGACGAACCAGCCTCCAGCGCCGTCGATAATCCCAGTTACGACGGCGCCGAGACCTTGGATGCAGCGATCAGAGCTGGGTGATGTCGCCCTGGGCCACCACGGGGCCGTCCGGCTGGGCCGACGGGGTGTGGCCCGGCTCCTCCATGGACACGGCCACCGAGATCGCCTGCCCGGCCACCGAGGCCAGGGTGGCGTCCAGATTGTGGGTCGCGGGCTGGGTCGGGTGGAACGCGCCCACCAGCTGCACGCCGCCGTCCGGCTTGACCAGCCACAGGTGCGGCACGCGCGGATCGCCTTCCATCACGTCGGTGGGGGCCAGGAACAGGTGCCCGGTGCCGGCATCATAGGCCAGGGTCACCGCCGCGGCGCCGTTCTCCAGCGTCAGGGTCGCCACCCGCGTCACCCCGCCCTGGGGCGCCACCGGTTCGGGAACGGCGGCGGGCTGCGCCACCATCACCGCCAGCGCAGCCACACTGGCCGCCAGCAGTCCGGTGGAGCCGATGGCCCACCGCCGCCAGAACGCCAGCCGGCCGTTGTCGTTCGCCGCCGCGACCCCGAAGGCCCCGGCCGCGATGCGCACCCACAGGGCGTCGGAAGGCCGAACCGGGGCGATCTCGTCCGCCAGCCGGGCCAGATCCTCGTTCCAGCGCGCCACGCGCCCCGCGAACGCGGCGTCTGTCTGCTCGCGGCCCCGCGCGGCGGCTTCCTCCGCCGGAGGCAGGATCCGCAGGGCCAGTTCCCCGGCCAGCACGTCGTCGGCGTCCTTGTCGATGGTGTCGGTCATTGTTCCAGACAGGCCCTCAGCTTGAGAAGCCCTCGCCGTATCCAGCTCTTCATGGTGCCCAGCGGCACATCCTGCCGCTGGGACAGTTCATCATAGGTCACGCCTTCGAAGAAGGCCGTGCGGATGGCGCCGCCGACCTTGTCGTCCAGCTCCTCCAGGCAGCCGTTCAGGCGCCGCGCCTCGTCCGCGCTCTCGATCTGCGCCGAGGCCAGGGGCGCGTCGTCCGCGACCTCGAAGGCGTCGTCCACCGGGCGGGTCTGGACCCGGGCGCCGGCCGAGCGCAGGCGGTCGATCGCGCGATTGCGCGCGATGGTCACCAGCCATGTGATGGGGCTGGCGCGGGTGGCGTCAAAGGTTTCGGCCCTGCGCCAGACTGTCAGATAGGTATCCTGCAAAACATCCTCGGCGAGCCCCCTGTCGCCCAAGATACGCAGGCATACGCCCAATAGTTTCGACGAGGTCGCCTCATACACCCTCTGGAACGCGGCCCGGTCGCCCTGCCCCGTCTTGCCAAGCTCGATGGCCAGAGCCTCGCGCGTCATCACCGCTTCCATGCGTGTCCTCGAATTGCCGGATGGATTGTGGGCGCGCGGGGCGCCCCGTCAAGGTCAGTCGTGCAGATAAACGATCCGCTTGCGTCCCGCCGCCCGCATGTCGGCCAGATGTCGCTCATGATCGCCGCTGGTCTTCGCCTCGCGTCCGTTGGCCTCGACCCAGTGTGTGGCCTCGATCTCCTTCTGCAGGGTGCGCCCGGCGAACTGATGTCCCACAAAGAAGAAGTCCACCACCGAGCCTGCCACGGGGATCTCCGTGACGGCCACATCGAACAGCAGATAGGCCGCCATCTTGGCCAGGGTCCGGGGCGAGGCCTTGGCCTGGAGGCCGCTGGCGAACAGCAGGGCTCCGGCGCCCAGGCTGTAGGCGCCCCCCACAAGAGGGATCCAGGTCAGCAGGCCATCCATGCCCACGCCCCAGGGTCCAATCTTGATCACCCGATCGGAAAGCTTGCGCACCCCCTCGACTCGGGACCAGACCTTCTCGATATCGTGGATGGTCCGTTTCGCCATGAGCCCCTCCCTCGCCTGCGCGGTTCTTCGACCGTCCCTTACAAGCCACGCTTGAATGTCCCTCAAACGTCTTCAGTTGCAAAGCTCGGTGAATTTACTGGTCCAGGCGGTCCTGACCGCCGCCGCGCTCGGCCCGCTGGTCCTCGCCCTGGCGTCCCTGTCCGGGATCGGCCATCGCTGGGTCGACATCCTGGCCCAGTTCCCCGCGCCACTCCTCCCGCTGACCCTGGCGGCGACCCTGATCGTGCTGCTGCTGCGGTTCTGGGTTCCGGCCGCCACCGGGGCGCTGGCCTGTCTGCTTCTGGCGCTGGCCATCTGGCCCCAGATCGCGCCCGGCGGTCCCGCCCCGGCCGCCGACAGCCCCCGCGTTCGGCTGTACGCCGCCAACCTCTACGCCATGAACGAGGACGTGGCGGCCATGCGCGCCTCCATCGAGGCCGCCGACGCCGACATTGTGGTCCTCGTCGAGTTCGGCGAAGCCCCCAGCGCCGCCGTCGAGACGCTCCTCGCCGGCTACCCCCACCGGGAAATCACCGAGCGCGTCGTCCGCAGCGAGGACGCGGTCCGCTCGGTCATCGCCTCCCGCTACCCCCTGTCGCGCCGCTCCACCGAAGGCAATGAACGCCAGATGATCTCCGCCGTGGCCGACACCCCGCTCGGTCCGGTCCGCGTCGTGGGCGTCCACCTGACCCGTCCGTGGCCCTTTCAGTACCAGTGGGGACAGATCATCCAGACGCAGAATCTGTTGACCCATATCGACGCCGCCCCCGAACCGGTCGTTCTGGCCGGCGACTTCAACAGCGTGGCGACGGGACGTATCGGCCGCATGCTGCGGTCAGAGGGCGGCTTGATCCATGCTCCCGGTTGGCCCGGCACATGGCCCGGACCCCTGCCCGGCCCGCTGCGCATGACCATCGATCAGGTCTATCACTCACCCGACATCGCCGTGGCGAAGCGCAGCCTCGGCGGGCCCACCGGCTCCGACCACCGCCCGGTTATCGTCGACCTGGCCCGCCCGGCCGATTAGGTCCACCAGGCTTCGCCCCGTCCGCCCGGCTCGCCCAGCGCGATGGCGATCCATTCGCAGATGTCCTGCGCCACCGCCTGCGCGCCTTCCGGCGGATTGATCAGGACCAGGGCGCAGCCGTTCATCTGCATGGGGTTGGTCAGCGGCCTCAGCCGCGCCTCGGCCACCAGCGCCCGCTTCACCCCTGCGTCGGCCAGCCGCCGCAGGAACCCGTCGAAAGTCTCCATGTCCTTGATGGGCAGCCAGATGGCGATGACCGTGTCCGGATCCCGCCGCATCAGGGCGCCAGCCGTTTCGGCGCAGCGTACATAGTCGTCCGGCCGCTCGAACGGCGGATCGATCAGCACCAGCCGCCGACGATCCCCCGCAGCGACGGCGCGCACCACCTCATAGCCGTCGGCCTGGCGCGTCTCCACGCCCTCGCGTCCCTTGAGCCGCTCGGCCAGCAGATCATGCTCCTCGGGCCGCAGTTCGCAGGCCAAATAGCGGTCGCCCTTCCTCAGGCTGTCGGCGATCAGCAAAGGCGAGCCGGGATACCAGCGCACGGTCTCGCCGCCGCCGTTGCGCGCCGCCACGGCGGCCTTCAGCTCGGCCAGCTCGGTCGGCAGTCGCGCCGCGCCCATCAGCCGGGCGATCCCCGCCTGCGCCTCCTTCGAGCGCACGGCGTCCTCGCCCAGATCGTACAGGCCCGAGCCCGCATGGGTGTCCACCACCAGCATCCGCCGCTCGTCGCGCGCCATGCGGCCCAGCAGCCACAGCAGCAGGCCGTGCTTGACCAGATCGGCGAAATTCCCGGCGTGATAGGCGTGACGATAGTTCATGGCGGCGGCTTCGCCTTCACGCCCCGCCACGTCAAGCGGAACCCTTCATCCCGTCCGCGTGTTCGCGCTTGGCTTCCACCGAGATGACCCCATGCCCGACGGCTCCGCCTTCATCGACCCGGACCAGATGCCCGAGGGGCTGACATGGTGCGCCGACGACCAGCCGGGCCTGACCCGCGTCCGGCGCGGCAAGGGATTTTCCTATCACCGGGCGGGCGGCGAGCCTGTCACCGACGCCCGTATCCTGTCGCGCATTCGCGCCCTCGCCATCCCGCCCGCATGGACCGACGTCTGGATCTGCCCGCGCGCCCGGGGCCACATCCAGGCCACCGGCCGCGACGTCAAGGGCCGCAAGCAGTACCGCTATCACGCCGACTGGTCCGAAGGCCGCTCGGAAGCCAAGTTTCACCGCCTGACCGACTTCGCCCGCGCCCTGCCCCGCCTGCGCCGCCGGGTCGAGGAAGACCTCTCCCGGCGCGGGCCCAGCCGCGAGAAGGCCGTCGCCACCACCGTGCGCCTTCTGGAGATCACCCTGATCCGTATCGGCAATCGGGAGTACGCGCGCCAGAACCGCAGCTTCGGCCTGACCACCCTGCACAAGCGCCATCTGGAGGTGGACGGCTCGGCCCTGATCTTCGCCTTTCGCGGAAAATCCGGCGTGGAGCACACCGTCACCGTCCGCGACCGGCGCCTGGCCCGCCTGCTGAAAGCCCTGCGCGACCTCCCGGGTCAGCATCTGTTCAAATACCGCGATGCGGACGGCGATCTGGTCCCGGTCAGCTCCGATGACGTCAACGCCTACATCCGCGACGTCATGGGCGAGCCTTTCTCGGCCAAGGACTTCCGCACCTGGGCCGCCACCGTCTCCGCCGCCCGGGCCCTGCGGGAATGCGAAACGCCGGCTTCGAAGGCGGAATTGAAGCGCCAGTGCAATCAGTGCCTCAAGGCCGTGGCCGGCCTTCTGGGCAACACCCCGGCCGTGTGCCGCTCTGCCTACGTGCATCCGGCGGTGTTCGACCTTCATGAATCCGGGGGCCTGGCGGACTTGCCCGGCCCGGCCGCCAAGGGGTTCGAGCCGGCGCTGATCCGGGCGCTCGACGCTCATTCTGCGCGAACCGCATAGAATCGCTCGCATGACTTGCTAAAAGGCGGGGGTCAGCGCCCGCGCCATGGAGGTATGATTTGCGCCAACTGGCGAACACGATGGATCTGGGTGCAGCCTTCGACGCCTCTCCCAACGCCTATGTGCTGCTGAACACCGACCTGGTGATCGCCGGCGCCAACACGGCCTATCTCGAGCTGGTGAACGCAAAGCGAGAGCAGATTATCGGCCGCCCCATGTTCGAGGCCTTCGACTCCGGTCCGAGCGACGAGGCGCCCGAAAACGTCCGCCAGGTCCGCGACTCCATCCTCCACGCGATCAAGACCGGCCAACGCGACCATCTGGCCATTGTCCGCTTCTCGATCCCCTTCGAGGACCCCACGGGTGCGGTGATCTACGAGGATCGCTTCTGGAGCGCCACCCACACACCCATCCGGGACGAGACGGGCAAGGTCGCCCTTGTGCTCCAGCACACCACCGACATCACAGAAATCGAGAGTCTGCGGCATCAGGTCGGCGCCGTCACTGGCGAAACCTCCACCGCGCTGGACGCGGCGCTCGGCGGCGGCGTCCTCGCCCGCGCCCAGCAGGTTCAGCAGAGCAACCGCAAGCTGGAGATCGAACGGCGAAAGTTGAACGACCTCTTCATGCAGGCGCCCGGCTTTGTCGCTGTGCTGGGCGGGCCGGATCATGTCTTCGAGCTGGCGAACTCCGCCTACGGTCAGCTGATCGGCCACCGGGAGGTGCTGGGCAAGTCCGTTCGCGAGGCCATGCCCGAGGTGGTGGATCAGGGGTTCATCGACCTGCTTGACCATGTCTACACCACCGGCGAGACCTATGAAGGCCGCGAAAGCCTGCTCCAGCTGCAGCGGCGCAGGGGCGGCGATCTGGAAGACGTCTATCTGAACTTCATCTACCAGCCGATCCTCGGCGAAGAGGGCCGCATCGTCGGCGTCTTCGTTCAGGGCCATGAGGTCACCGAAACCGTCAAGGCCGACCAGCGCCAGCGCCTGATGATCGACGAACTGAACCACCGGGTGAAGAACACCCTGGCCACGGTCCAGTCCATCGCCATGCAGACAGCCCGGACCCACGAGGACCCCGCCAGCTTCGCCGAGACCTTCCAGTCACGGCTGATGGCGCTGTCGCACACCCACAACCTTCTGACCCGCAGCCACTGGGAAGGGGCCGACCTGCGCGACGTGCTCCAGCACGAAACCCTGGCCCATGGGGCCCACCGGGTGATCCTCAATGGACCGTCCGTCGCCCTGCCCCCCGCCATGGCGGTGTCCCTGGGCATGATCTTCCACGAACTGGCCACCAACGCCGCCAAATACGGCGCCCTCAGCACCGGCGACGGACGCGTGTTCGTGGACTGGAGCGTGCAGGATCTCACCAACCGCAAGCTGGTGATCTTCTGGCGCGAACAGGGCGGCCCGTCGGTGACGGAGCCCAGCCGACGTGGATTCGGCAGTCGTCTGATCGAAAGGAATGTCCGCCACGATCTGGCGGGAGAGGCGAAACTCGTCTACGCAAGTGACGGCTTTAATGCGGAAATATCCCTTCCGCTGGATCGAGGCGATGGGCATGAGTAACGCGTTGACGGGCCGCAAGGTCCTGGTTGTGGAGGACGAGTCCCTCGTCGCCATGCTGCTTGAGACCATCCTCGAGGACATGGGGTGCATCCCCGTCGGTCCCGTCTCCACCGTGGATGAGGGTGTGCAGAAAGCCGAGAACGAGCCCGATCTGGACCTGGCCCTGCTGGACGTGAACGTGGCCGGACGGCAGGTCTTTCCGGTCGCCGAAGCCCTCGCCCGCCGCGGCATCCCCATGGTGTTCTCGACGGGCTACGGCGAGGCTGGACTGCCGCCGGAATGGCGTGGCGTGCCGGCCATCCAGAAGCCCTTCAGCGAGGCCGCCGTGCGCGACGCCATGCTGGGCGCCCTCAACGTCGCCCGCGCCTGAGGTCCTTCAGGATTTCCCGCGCCGCATTGTGCCCCGGCGCCCCGGTGACGCCGCCCCCGGGATGCGCGCCCGATCCGCACAGATAAAGCCCGGGCACCGGCATGCGGTGATCCCCGTGCCCCAGCACCGGCCGCGCGCTGAACAGCTGGTCCAGGCTCAGCCGTCCGTGGAAGATGTCCCCGCCTGGCAGGCCGAAGCGCCGCTCCAGATCCAGCGGCGTCAGCGCCAGCCGCCCCAACACCGACGCCTTGAACCCCGGCGCCAGACGGTCCACCGTGTCGATCATCAGGTCCGCCACCGCGTCGCGGTGGTCGTCCCACGAGCGCCCCCCTGACAGCACCGGCGCCACATGCTGGCAGAACAGGCTGGCCACATGGGCGCCCGGGGGCGCAAGGCTATCGTCCAGGGTCGAGGGGATCAGCATCTCCACGATCGGCGCCTTCGACCAGCCGTCCCGCCGCGCATCCATGAAGGCCCGGTCCATGTAGTCCAGGCTGGGCGCGATGATGATCCCCGCCGTCAGATGATCGCCCGGCTCCGGCAGGCAGGTGAAGCGCGGCAGCTCCGACAGGGCCACGTTCATGCGGAAGGTCCCGGACCCCGACGCATAGCCGCCGATCCGCTCTCTGAAGTCCGTCGGAACCACGGCCGGGTCCACCAGCCGCTCAAACAGCAGGCGCGGGTGCAGGTTCGAGACCACGGCCCGTCCCCGCACGGTCTCGCCGGCTTCCGTCACCGCCCCCACGGCCCGGCCCTTCTCGGTCAGAACCTCGGCCACCGGGCTGTCCAGGCGAATGTCCACGCCCTGTTCGGCGCAGGCGGCCGCCATGGCTGGGTGATCGCTCCCATGCCGCCGATGGCGTGACCCCAGACGCCGCGCTTGCCGTTCACCTCGCCGAAGATGTGGTGCAGCAGCACATAGGCAGAGCCCGGCGTGTAGGGGCTGGCGTAGTTCCCCACCACGCTGTCGAAGCCGAACAGGGCCTTGACCGGATCGCTCTCGAACCAGCCGTCCAGCCAGTCTCCCGCTGACTTGGTGAACAGGTCCAGCAGATCGCGCCGCGCCGTGGTGTCCAGCCCCGCCATGCGCCGCCCCACCGACGCGGCCTTCAGCATTTCCGGGATCACGGCCGCCCAGCCGCCCTCCACCACATTGGGCGGGGTGGTCAGGATCAGGGCGCGCAGCACATCGGCCACCGCCTCCAGCCGCCGCTCGTAGGCCGGCAGCCGCTCCGCGTCGCGCGCCGAGAATTTCGCCGCCTCGGCCTGGGTCCGCCCCTCCCCCGCCAGCAGATACGAACTGTCATCCAGTGGCAGGAAATTGCCCACCTTGCGCTCGACCACCCGCAGGCCGCGCCCCGCCAGATCCATGTCCGCGATGATCTTCGGGTTCAGCAGGCTGACGGTGTAGCTGGCCGTGGAGTTGCGGAATCCCGGATGGAATTCCTCCGTCACCGCCGCGCCGCCGACCACGCCGCGCCGCTCCAGCACTGTCACCTTCAGACCGGCCCGCGCCAGATAGAAGGCGCAGGTCAGCCCGTTGTGCCCGCCGCCCAGAATGACGACGTCTGCCTGATCCTGATCCCGCACCGGCTTCAGTCGCAGGACGTCTGGTCGCCAGGCTCGAACGCCCAGGTCATGACGGGCTCATTCTCACCCTCAAGGCCGCGGATGGTGGCGGTCATCACGTCGCCTTCCCGCTCATAGACGATGACATTGGGCCAGTCGTTTTCACGGTTCTCGAAGACCGCCCCCTGCGGGTTCTGGTCCACCAGCATGAAGTCCACGGCGTCGCGGCCGTTCGGCATGGCCTGGTACAGGGTGACGCCGCCACGGGCGATGATCCGCAGTTGCTCCCATTCCGTCAGACGACCGCCTCTTCGCGTGGTCGAGTGGCCGAAGAGCAGGCCCTCGCTGGCGTGGGTCCAGGTCTCCACCGTTTCACGCCCGGGATGACAGGCGCGCCACACGCCTTCCATCCAGCGCAGGTCGACGGCCGATTGCGGACCAGGCGAAGGACTTGCCAGCAACACGGCGGCGATCATGGCGATCATCGTGTCTCCTCCCGAAGGCGCGGACTCTCAGTCCGGCTGTCCGTTCCTGTATCGCCCATACAGTAGCGGCGCCCCAAGCCAGTAGCAAAGCTCCGCCGGCCGATTGATGTCCCAGACCGCCAGGTCCGCCGCCTTGCCGGTCTCCAGCGTCCCGATGCGGTCCGCCATGCCCAGCGCCTTGGCGGCATGGCGCGTGGCGCCCGCCAGCACCTCTTCCGGCGTCAGGCGGAACTGCACGCAGGCCAGAGTCATGGCCGCCAGCATGGACGCCACCGGCGAGGTGCCGGGGTTGCAGTCCGTCGCCACCGCCATGCTCACCCCATGGCCGCGCAGCGTCTGGATGGGCGGCGGCGTCTCTTCCCGCAGCATAAGGAAGGCGCCGGGCAACAGCACGGCCACGACGCCCGCCTTGGCCATGGCCGCGATCCCGGCCTCGTCGGCATATTCGATGTGATCCGCCGACAGGGCGCCGTATCGCGCCGCCAGCGCCGCCCCCCCGCCGTTCGACAACTGGTCGGCGTGCAGCTTGACCGGCAGGCCCAGCGACTTCGCCTTTTCGAACAGCCGCCCCACTTCGTCGGTGGAGAAGGCGATGGGCTCGCAGTAGGCGTCCACCGCGTCCACCAGCCCCTCGGCATGGGCGGCGGGCAGAATCTCGTCCACCGCCAGATCCACATAGGCGGCCCGATCCTCGCGGAACTCCGGCGGCACCGCGTGCAGGCCCAGATAGCTGGTCGCCACCCGCACCCCGCCCTCGGCGCCCACCCGCCGGGCGGCGCGCAGCATCTTCAGCTCGCTGTCCCGGTCCAGGCCATAGCCGGACTTGATCTCAACCGTGGTGACACCCGAAGCCTTCAGCCCGGCCAGCCGCTTCAGCGCCGAGGCGACCAGATCGTCCTCGGACGCCTCGCGGGTCATGCGCACGCTGGAGACGATGCCCCCGCCCGCCCGGGCGATCTCCTCATAGGTGGCGCCGCCCAGCCGCTGCTCGAACTCGCCGGACCGGTCGCCGCCGAACACCAGATGGGTGTGGCAGTCGATCAGCCCCGGCGTGACCCAGCGCCCGTCCAGCCGATCGACTTGGGCCGCTTCGTGCGCCGGCAGGTCCGCCCGCGCCCCGACCCAGGCGATGTCCCCGTCCCGGATCAGGATCGCCCCGTCCTCGACGGCGCCATAGGCTTCGCCGCCCTCGAGCATGGTGGCGAGGCGGCAGTCCGTGATGAGGCGGTCGGCGCGGATCATCGGGCCTGCACGCCCGCCAGAATTTCGCAGAACCAGCGGCCTGCGGTCAGGCTCCCCAGATCACCCACCTCCAGCGAGGGGTCGTATTCGGTCAGGTCCACGCCGCGCACCTTCGGATGGGCGCCGATGACCCGGGCGGCGTCGAAAAAGGCCTGCGCCGAAACCCCGCCCGGCCGGGCGCCGGGGCTGGCGGGCCACTGGCTGCGGTCGATCACGTCGATGTCGAAGTCCACGTGGATGAGGTCGCAAAGGCCGGACAGCCGCTCCAGCTCCTGCGCCACGACGGCGGCCAGTCCCTGGTCGCGGCACTGGCGGGCGGTGCGCACCGATATGCCCGCCGCCATGGCCTTTTCGTGAGCGCGGCGGGTGTTGGCGAAG
Source organism: Brevundimonas abyssalis TAR-001 (assembly GCF_000466985.1). GTDB lineage: Bacteria > Pseudomonadota > Alphaproteobacteria > Caulobacterales > Caulobacteraceae > Brevundimonas > Brevundimonas abyssalis. The sequence continues at coordinate 16,095 of NZ_BATC01000036.1, read as the reverse complement.
GGGGCCAGACCCACCTGGCTGATGCGCCGCCCGTCCAGACCGTCGTCCAGCAGCGCCTGGATCGGATTGCCGTTGGTCAGGCCGTGGTCGGTGTCGCGCAGGTCGAAATGGGCGTCGAGGGTCAACACCCCCACCCGCTCCAGACCCAGGGCGTGGGCCGCCGGGCGGGTGATGGCGTTGTTGCCGCCGATCAGGATGGTCAGGGCCCGGTGCGCCTGCGCCGCCACGGCATCGCGCACCGGCTCGAAGGCGTCGGCGGGGGACACGGCCTTCAACGGCACGTCGCCCGCATCATGGACCCGCACGTCCAGCTCGATCTCCGTTTCCAGATCATACGCAGACAGGCGCGGCAGCACGGCGCGCAACGCCTTCGGGCCAAGGTCACACCGTCCCGGCGTCAGCGACCGCTCGTTCAGCGGCGCCCCGATCAGGGCCACGGGCGCGTCGGGGTGATCGCCCAACAGATCGGCGACCGAACGCCAGCCAAGAGCCTCGGAGCCCGTCATCCCTGATCCTTCCTCGGAGAAAACCGCGCCACCAGATCATAGGCCGCGCCGGGAAACATCTGCCAGACCCGCGTCACGCCCTGGCCGTCGCGCCAGGTGCGCCGTTCCAGCCGCAGGCAGGTCGCCCCGGCTTCCAGCCCCAGCGCCTCTGCTGTCTGTCGGTCTGCGCCGACGGCGGATATGCGATGCTCCGCCTCGGTCCACGGCGCACGCGCCAGCAGCCACCCCCCCGCCGGCTCCGCCGAGAAATCGGCGGCTTCGGCCTCCGGCGTGGCGGTCAGAGAGATCAGACGGTGCTCCATGGCGAACGGCAGGCCGTCCGCCAGGTGCAGGGTCTCCAGTTCGATCACCCGCGCGCCCAACTCTGCCTCGTCCGCCGACGCCGGACGCACGATTCGGCCCATCAGCCTGTGCGAATAGGCCAGCCCGCGCGCCTGCACCTCCGCCTGAATGTCGGGAATGGCCACCAAGGCCGAGGAGTGGACCGGCGGGTGCGCCACCACCGTACCGACCTTGCGGCGTCGCACCACCAGGCCGCGCGCCGCCAATTCCGAAACCGCTCGCGAAACGGTCATGCGGGCGCAGCCGTATTCGACCGTCAGCTCAGCCTCGGTGGGGATGCGGAAACCCGGCGCCCAGTCGCCCGAGGCGATGCGGCGTTCGATGTCGCGCGCAATGCGTCGATGCAGGGGCTCGGCGTCCATGACGCGCAGACTGCCCCTTGCACCCCATTATGTCTAGACATAACAATAGCCGCATTCGACAGGGAGATTTGAATGCCCGACGCCCCCAACACCCGCGTCATCCGAAGCCCCCGCGGGCCGGACAAGACGGCGAAGACCTGGGCCGCCGAGGCCGCCCTGCGCATGTTGATGAACAATCTGGATCCCGAGGTGGCCGAGCGGCCCGAGGACCTGGTGGTCTACGGCGGCATCGGCAAGGCGGCGCGCGACTGGCCGTCCTTCGACCGCATCGTCGACCAGCTGACGCGGCTGGAGCCGGACGAAACCCTGCTGGTGCAGTCCGGCAAGCCGGTGGGCGTGTTCCGCACCCACGAGGACGCGCCGCGCGTGCTGATCGCCAACTCCAATCTGGTGCCCAGATGGGCCACGTGGGAGCACTTCAACGCGCTCGATCGCAAGGGCCTGATGATGTACGGCCAGATGACCGCCGGGTCCTGGATCTACATCGGAACCCAGGGGATCGTTCAGGGCACCTACGAGACCTTCATGGAGGCGGGCCGCCAGCACTATGGCGGCGACTGGTCGGGCAAGTGGATCCTGACCGCGGGCCTCGGCGGCATGGGCGGGGCCCAGCCTCTGGCGGCCACCATGGCGGGCGCGTCCTGCCTGGCCATCGAGTGCCAGCCCAGCCGCATCGAGATGCGCCTGCGCACCCGCTATCTGGACGTGGCGGCCGACACGCTGGATGAGGCGCTGGAGCTTCTTAATCAATCCATCAAGGACAAAAAACCCCAATCAATCGGGTTGTTGGGCAATGCAGCTGATATTTTGCCTGAACTGATCAAGCGGGGCGTGCGGCCCGATCTGGTCACCGACCAGACCAGCGCCCACGACCCGGTCAACGGCTATCTGCCCTCCGGCTGGACGGTCGCGGAGTGGGAGGCCAAGCGTCAGACCGACCCCGCCGCCGTGGAGGCCGCCGCCCGCAAGTCCATGGCCGTTCACGTGCAGGCCATGCTGGATTTCCATGGTCAGGGCGTGCCCACCACCGACTATGGCAACAACATCCGTCAGGTGGCCTTCGACGAGGGCGTGAAGGACGCCTTCGCCTTCCCCGGCTTCGTGCCCGCCTATATCCGCCCCCTATTCTGTCGCGGGATCGGACCGTTCCGCTGGGCGGCGCTGTCCGGGAATCCGGAAGACATCAAGAAGACCGACGCGGCCATGAAGCGCCTGTTCCCCGACAACGCCGGGCTGCACCGCTGGCTGGACATGGCGGGCGAGCGCATCGCCTTCCAGGGCCTGCCCGCGCGCATCTGCTGGATCGGCCTGGGCGACCGGCACCGGGCGGGGCTGATGTTCAACGAGATGGTGGCGTCGGGCGAACTGTCCGCGCCCATCGTCATCGGACGGGACCATCTGGACTCCGGCTCGGTGGCCAGCCCCAACCGTGAGACCGAGTCAATGATTGACGGTTCTGACGCCGTGTCCGACTGGCCCCTGCTGAACGCCCTGCTGAACACGGCCTCGGGCGCGTCCTGGGTATCACTGCACCATGGCGGCGGCGTGGGCATGGGATACTCCCAGCACTCGGGCGTGGTCATCGTCGCCGACGGCACGCCGGAGGCGGGCAAGCGGCTGGAGCGCGTCCTGTGGAACGACCCGGCCACCGGCGTCATGCGCCACGCCGACGCGGGGTATGACATCGCCAAGGACGCCGCGCGCGAACATGGCCTGAACCTGCCCTCGCTGGAGGCCGCCCGATGAGCATCACCATCGGCGCCGAGCGCCTGACTCTGGATCAGCTGCGCACCCTGGCCACCGAGCACACGCCCGTCGTCATCGCCCCCGCCGCCCTCGACCTGCTGGATCAGGGCGCGGCCACGGTGGCCCGGATCGTCGAGGACGGGCGCACCGTCTACGGGGTCAACACCGGCTTCGGCCTGCTGGCCAACACCCGCATCGACGACGCGGATCTGGAGACCCTGCAGAAGAATCTGGTCCTGTCCCACGCCTGCGGCGTCGGCGCCGCGCTGGCGGACCAGACCGTGCGCCTGATCATGGCGCTGAAGATCGCGTCCCTGACGCGCGGCGTCTCGGGCGTGCGGCGCCAGACGGTTCAGCTTCTGGCCGACATGCTGAACCGGGGGCTGGTCCCCCTGATCCCGGCCAAGGGCTCGGTGGGCGCCTCGGGCGATCTGGCGCCCCTCGCCCATCTGGCCGCCGCCATGATCGGCGAACCGCGCCAGATGGTCTGGTTCGAGGACGCGTGGGAGCCGGCAAACATCGCGCTGGAGAAGGCGGGCCTGACGCCCGTCGTCCTCGCCGCCAAGGAGGGCCTGGCCCTGCTGAACGGCACCCAGTGCTCCACGGCGCTGGCGCTGGTGGGCCTGTTCCGGGCCGAAAACCTGTTCCGCTCGGCGCTGGTCACCGGGGCCATGTCCACCGACGCGCTGAAGGGTTCCGACGCCCCGTTCGACGCGCGCATCCACGAGCTGCGCGGCCAGCCGGGCCAGATCGACACGGCGGCCGCCCTGCGCACCCTGATGGCCGACAGCCCCATCCGCAACAGCCATCGCGACGACTGCCTGAAGGTTCAGGACCCCTATTCCTTCCGCTGCCAGCCCCAGGTCATGGGGGCCATTCTTGATGTCATGCGGGCCGTGGCCCGGACGCTGGTGATCGAGGCCAACGCCGCCACCGACAATCCGCTGGTCTTCCCCGACAGCGGGGACGTGCTGTCGGGCGGCAATTTCCACGCCGAGCCGGTGGCCTTCGCCGCCGACCAGCTGGCCCTGTGCATCGCCGAGATCGGCAGCATCTCCGAACGCCGCACCGCAATCCTGATCGACCCCAAGATGAGCGGCCTGCCCGCTTTCCTGACCAGCGACCCGGGCCTGAACTCGGGCTTCATGATCGCCCAGGTCACCGCCGCGGCGCTGGCCTCGGAGAACAAGATGCTGGCCCATCCGGCGGTGGTGGACACCATCCCCACCTCGGCCGGTCAGGAGGACCATGTCTCCATGGCCACCCACGGCGCGCGGCGTCTGGGCGACATGGCCGACAACGTCGCCAACATTCTGGCGGTCGAGCTGCTGGCCGCCGCCGAGGGGATCGAGCACCACCGCCCGCTGACGTCCTCGCCGCCGCTGGAGCAGGCGCTGGACCAGCTGCGCACGGTGGCCACGGCCATCCCAACCGACCGCTATTTCGCCGACCATATCCAGGCCGCCGCCGAGGTGATCGAAGGCGGCCGGCTGGCGACGCTCTGTCCGGACGACGTAGCCCTGGGCTGACCTACTCCTGCCGCTCGATGGTGATGACGTAGCGCCGGTGGAATTGGGCGCATAGCTGTTGGCCCGCAGGGTGTACCAGCCCGCCTCGTCGAACTCGTGCTCGATCAGCGAATTGGTGTCCGACAGCCCGTCATCATCCGAGGCCAGCAGCACGAAGTCCTCCGCCAGCCCCTCGCCCAGGGCCAGGAAGGCGTCGAACGCGTTGGACACCATGGTCAGCCGCAGGCGGTCGCCCTCTTCGACCTGGAATCGATAGTCGTCGTAGTAGCTGGAATCCCCCGCAGCCATGCTGTCGTTCTCGGTCAGGCTCCCGCGCACGGTCGCGCCGATCATGATGCTGCCCGCCACAGGCGCCGGGCCGCGATCGATCAGCTCCAGCGCATAGAGGCCCCGTCCGGCTCCCCCCAGCGGCTGGGCCCGGACAATGTAGTCGCCGGTCTCCGGGATGGTGAAGTTGAGACGCGAGTTCAGCCCCTCGCCCAGACCGTCGTCGTCATAGGCAAGGGCGATGAACTCGCCCTCGGCCGCCCCGATCTCCAGATAGCTGTCGAAGTCGCCCGAGCGCATGACGATCTGCACCCGCTGGCCTTCCTGTCCCTGGAACCGATAGGCGTCGAAGCGGCCGTCCGAGGCGCTCCGGACGCTGTCGTCGCTGATCTCGCCCTGGACCGCTCGTCCGAAGACCAGCGGCATGGGTTCAGGATCCGGCTCAATCTCGCTGACGCCCAGGGTGTAGGCGCCCGTGCTCGCGCCGCCGAACGACCGGGCGCGAAGCTCATAGACGCCGGCCTCCTCAAAGGTGTGGACCAGGCGCGAGTTCAGGCCCTCGCCCCCGTCGTCGTCCGCGGCGATGGACTCGAAGCCGCCGGCGCTCGCACGACCCAGCTCGAGGTAGGTGTCGAAGTCCTCCGACTGCATGGCGAACACCACCCGCTGCCCGGCCTGCGCCGTGAAGGCGTAACCCACATAGCCGGAGCCGTAGTCATCCATGGTCGCGGTTTCATCGAGGAGCCCCGCAATCTCGTCGCCCAGCGCCAGCGGCGCCGGCGGCACGGGCTCGGGGCCGTCGCTCAGCGACAGGACGTAGGCGCCCTCGCCATCGGAGGACAGGGCGGCGGCGCGGATGACGTAGTCGCCGGTCTCGGGCGCCGTGAACAGGATGCGCGAGTTCAGCCCGTCGTCGCCGTCGTCATTGGACGCCAGTTCCTCGAAGGCGACGCCCGAACGGCGCCCCACATACAGAACCGGGTCGAAAGCGTCGCTGTTCAGCCGGATCTGGATGCGTTCGTCAGCCCGCGCCCGGAAGACATAGACGTCATACAATTCGTCATAGGTCAGTTCCGGGTCCTCGCCCCTCGTCAGCGCGCCCTGCACATCTCCGCGCGGCCGGATGCGCGTGGGAGTCGGCTCGACCGGAGCCGCAGCCCGCTCGGCCAGACTCACCTGATAGGCGCCCGTGGCCTCGGGGCTGAAACCGCGCACCCGGACCCGATAGGTCCCGGCCGTTTCCGGCGTGAAGCGCAGCAGGGCGTGCGGATAGCCGCCGCCGTCGTCATCGCTGGCCAGAGGAGTCGGGTCCGAGTGCTCCCCCTCGCGATAGATCGAGACGTAGGAGTCGAAGTCATCCGACGTCACACTGATCTCCAGCCGTTGGGTCGGCGCGGCGCGGATCAGGTAATCGTCATACAGATGGGCTTCCTCGGACCACGATCCGACCTGACCGTGGGCGTCACCCTCCTCGAGCATGCCGCTGACCGGCCGGTCCGGCATCAGCCAAGGGGTCTCCTGTGCGATGGACGGGGCAGCCATGACCAGGGCCAGGGCGCTTGCACAGGCGAGGCGGGTGCGGATGGACGACATGAGCGGATTCCCCCTTGAGTTCAGGCCGATCATAGACGCCGAACCGGCGCGGCTGTAAATCGCCCACCGCACACGATTTCTGACGAGGACGATCATGCCCGAAGCCAAACGCATCGACGGCAAGGCTTTCGCCGAGGGCCTGGTGAACCGCATCACCCGCGCCGTGGCCGAGCTTCAAGCCCGCCACGGCCTCAAGCCTGGACTGGCGGTGGTCATCGTCGGCGAGGACCCGGCCAGCCAGATCTATGTGCGCAACAAGGGCGAACGCACGGAAGCCTCCGGCATGCGCTCGGACACCCACCGCCTGCCCGCCGAAACCTCGCAGGATCAACTTCTGGACCTGATCGCGGACCTGAACGCCGATCCGGGCATCCACGGCATCCTGGTCCAGCTGCCTCTTCCCGATCACATCGATTCTTCCGCCGTGCTGGGCGCCATCGATCCGGACAAGGATGTGGACGGCTTCCATGTGGTCAATGCGGGTCGTCTGGCCGTGGGCCTGCCCGGGCTGGTCCCGTGCACCCCGCTGGGCAGCGTCATGCTGCTCAAGGACCAGATGGGCGATCTGACGGGTCTGAACGCGGTCATCGTCGGGCGCTCCAACATCGTCGGCAAGCCCATGGCCCAGCTGCTGCTGGCCGAAAGCTGCACCGTCACCGTCGCCCATTCGCGCACCCGCGACCTGCCCGCCCTCACCCGCACCGCCGATATTCTGGTGGCCGCCGTGGGCCGTCCGGAGATGATCAAGGGCGACTGGATCAAGCCGGGCGCGACGGTGATCGACGTGGGCATCAATCGCGTGCCGTCCGCCGATCCCGAGAAGGCGGCCCAGGGCAAGACCCGCGTCGTGGGCGACGTGGCCTACGCCGAGGCCGTGGCGGTCGCGGGCGCGATCACCCCGGTCCCCGGCGGCGTCGGCCCCATGACCATCGCCTGCCTGCTGATGAACACCTACACGGCCGCCTGCCGGTCCGCCGGACTCGATCCCGCCCTGCCGGACGCTTGAACAACCGTCACCGAGGGGGAATAGTCTTTCTCAGGCAGGCGGGAGATTTCATGATGACGGCAAAACGTTCCTGGGCGGGTCCGATTCTCGCCTTGGCCATGATCCCGGCGCTGGCCGGATGCGGCGTCAACGCCATCCCCACCAAGGAAGAGCGCGCCCGCGCCGCCTGGGGGGACGTGCAGAGCCAGTATCAGCGCCGCGCCGATCTGGTGCCCAATCTGGTGGCCACGGTCCAGGCGTCGGCGGTGCAGGAGCGCACGGTGCTGAACGAGGTGATCGAGGCCCGCGCCCGGGCCACGGCGGTCAACGTCAGTCCCGAGGACGCCGCCGCCATGCAGGAATTCCAGGCGTCCCAGTCCGAACTGGCCGGGGCCCTGTCGCGTCTGCTGCTGGTGGTCGAGGCCTATCCGGAGCTTCAGTCCAACCGCAACTTTCTGGAACTCCAGTCCCAGTTGGAGGGCGCCGAGAACCGCATCGCCATCGCCCGGCGCGACTACAATGAGGCCGTGCGCGACTACAACACCGAGCTGCGCACCTTCCCCGGCGTGGTCTGGGCCAGCACCGTCCACGGCGGCTCCGAACCCATGCTACCCTTCGAGGCGACCGAAGCGGCGCAGACCGCGCCCGAGGTGAACTTCAATCTCGACGCGCCGCCCGCGTCGGCCGCTCAGGCCACGCCCGACCAGTGAGAATTCGCCCGCTCCTCTGGATCATCGTTCTGACGGCCGTCTGGCTGGCGGCCGGGCATGCGACGGCCCAGACCTTCCCGGCCCTGACCGGCCGCGTGGTGGACGAGGCCCGGCTGCTGTCGCCGGACCGGGAGCGGCAGCTGAGCGAGCGGCTAGAGGCGCTGGAAGCCGAAACCACCGACCAGCTGGTTGTAGTCACGGTGAACGACCTTCAGGGCTACCCCATCGAGGACTACGGCTATCAGCTGGGCCGCGAATGGGGCATCGGCCAGGGCGAGACTGACAACGGCGTCCTGCTGATCGTGGCCCCCAATGAGCGCAAGGTGCGGATCGAGGTGGGCTACGGGCTGGAGCCGATCCTGACCGACGCTCTGTCCGCCCGCATCATTCACGAGGAGATCCTGCCCGACTTCCGCCAGGCGGGGTTCGAGAGCGGCATCACCAGGGGCGTCGACGCCATCATCAACCAGCTGACGCTGGACGAAGCCGAAGCCCTTGCCCGGGCGGCGGAGGCCGAGCGGCCCGAGTCGGTCATGGTCTGGGGGGTGCTGATCACCATCGGCGTGTTCCTGCTGCTGGGCGTCATGGGCGCGGTTTCCGCGTCCCGGGCGCCGGGACGACGGGGTCGCAGGCGCGGTGACGGCCTCACGCCGATCCTGATCTGGGCCGCGACGGAGGCGGCGCGCAGCCGTTCGAGCGGAGGGTCCGGCGGCGGGTTCGGCGGCGGGGGCGGCTTCAGCGGCGGCGGCGGCAGTTTCGGCGGCGGCGGCGCCTCGGGAGGATGGTGAGATGAAATTCGGCCGCGAGGAGCATGCCCGCATCACCGCCGCCATCCGCGAGGCGGAAAAGACCACGTCCGGCGAAATCTTCTGCGTCTTCGCCCATCGGGTGTCCCACCACGCCGATGTGGTGCTGGCCTGGGCGGCGGGGCTGGCCCTGACCGTGCCGCTGCTGCTGATCCCGTTCGGCTTCAATCCCTCCTGGCTGCCGGGCTTCTCGGCCGGATGGACCGCCGCGCACCTGGCGGCGACCGAGATCACGGTCGGCCTGACCCTGGCCGCCTACGCCGCCGTGCAGCTGTTCGTGTTCGCCCTGGTCTGCCTGATCGGCTGCATTCCGGCGGTGCGCCGCGCGATGACGCCACGCACCCTGCGGGCCGGCCGTTGCCGCCGCGCGGCCATGAACCAGTTCCTGGCCCACGGCCTGCACGTCACCGAGAACCGCACCGGCGTGCTGATCTTCGCCAGCGAGTTCGATCATCACGTGGAGATCATCGCCGATGAGGGCATCCATGGTCTGGTCGACGCCGAGGTGTGGATGGACGCGGTCGCGGTGATGGCCCGGCATCTGAAAGCCGGCCGCGCCGCGGAGGGCTATGAGGCCGCCGTCGCCCTGTGCGGCCAGGTGCTGGCCCGGCATTTTCCGCCCGCGCCGCGCGACCGGAACGAACTGCCGGACCGGCTGGTTGAAATCTGATCCCGTTCGGGCCGTTTTTCGGGCTCAAAAGCTTCATCCCATAGGCCTATAGTCCCGCGTTCATGGCCCGACTCCTCACCTACAATGTGCATCGCTGCGTCGGCGTCGACCGACAGCTGGACGTGGCCCGCATCGCTGGCGTCATCGCCGATCTGGAGCCGGACATCGTCTGCCTCCAGGAGCTGGACGTGGGCCGCGCCCGCACCGGCGGGGTGGACCAGGCCCACGCCATCGCCGAACGGCTGGACATGAGCTTCCAGTTCCACCCCGCCATGCGGGTGGAGAAGGAGCTGTACGGCGACGCCATCCTGACCCGCCTGCCCGAAACCCTGGTGCGCGCCGACGCCCTGCCGACCCTGTCCGGCCTCAAGGGTCTGGAGCCGCGCGGCGCCCTGTGGAGCCTGATCCAGGTGGACGGGGTCGAGATCAACATCATGACCACCCACCTGGGCCTGATCCCGCGCGAACAGCGTCTTCAGGCCACCGCGCTGATGGGCAAGGCCTGGATCGGGTCGCCGAAGCTGGAGGGCCCCGTGATCCTGACCGGGGACTTCAACGCCACCTCGATCACCCGCCCGTATCAGATCTTCACGAAAAAGCTGGACGACGCCCAGCGGCGTCTGAACCTGAAGCCCAGTCTCAAGACCTTCCCGTCAGGCTTCCCGGCCATCCGCATCGACCATTGCTTCGTCAGCGAGGAGATTCGGGTCACCGGCGCGCGGACGGGAACCTCGCCCTTGGCGCGCATGGCCTCTGATCACCTGCCGCTGGTGATCGATTTCGAGGTGTCGGCGGCGGGGGATTCCAGCCTCGCCTGACGGCTGCGCCGCCGTCTCAGCCAGGGCCACCAGGCGTCGTCGGAGCCGTGCGGGTCGCCGAACTGCCATTCGGCCATGAAGCGGTCAAAGCGCGTCGGCGGCTCCAGGCCCAGCTGAACCAGACGATCCCCCCCGAACGACAGGATGGTCTGGCCGACAGAGGGCGACAGCGCTTCGGCCGCGCCATAATGCTCGCCGTCCACGGCCATGAAATGGGCGATCAGCCGTTGGCGCAGCCGCCGGACGAAAGTGCGGCCTTCCTCCGTATCCGCCACGGTCGCCACGTCGCACTCGGTGTCGAGCCCCTGCGACCGGTTGTTCAGATTGGTCGAGCCGATGCGCAGGAACTCATCGTCGATGATGGTCACCTTGGAGTGGACGATGATGCGCTGGCCCTCCTCGGTGCGGGGACAGAAGGCGGTGAAGCGGTTCTCGTGATCCGCCGCCTCCAGCCGCATCAGAACCTCGGCCCGGGCGGTGTCCATGGTCAGACGGTCGAACCAGCTGGGGCTCTCGGTGGTGGAGATCAGCACGATCTCCGGCCCGCCCGGTTCGACCAGACGATCGATCAGGGCCTGGGCGATCACCGGCGAGGTGAAATACTGGTTCTCGAGATAGATCAGGCGTCTGGCCCGGCGAATGGCGTCCAGGTGCAGGGCCAGGTTCTCCTTCACCTCGGCGCGCCGCCCCCAGGCGGGCTCGGTGCGGGCCACGCCGACCTCCACGTCGGTCAGGTCCGGCTCGACGCCCTCCGGCCACGGATCCAGCCCCTCCTGCTGGATCGGCAGGACCGCTTCGCGCGTGGCCCGGAACCAGCGGCGCCGCGCCAGATCGCCCAGCGCCCTGGCGGCCGGGCCGTCCATGACGCACATCACCTCGTGCCGGGGCGGACAGATGGCGCCGGACGGCATGCACCGGCGCGGGTCCCCGTCCATGTGCTCCACCGAATCCCAGCGGTCCGTGGCGATGTCGCCGCCGCCGCAGAAGGCCACCGCGTCGTCGATCACCACCACCTTCTGATGGTGCACGCCCCCAGGGGGCCGGGGCTGTCCAGCCGGAAATCCGCCGTGCGACGGCGGAACCACCGCTGGGCCCGCTGTGGGAAAAACCCCTGCGAGGCCGCGATCAGCAGCGGTGATTTCCAGATCAGCAGCCGGATGTCCAGATCCGGGTTCTGCTTGATCATCATGCGGATCTGATGGCCGATCTCGGCCTGGCGGTCGCCGGGCCGCGTCTCCGGATCCAGCCGGGTGCGCGGATCGAACTGCCAGCCCAGGACGACGACGGATCGCTTGGCCTTGGACAGGGCGGATTCCAGCGCCTCGAAATAGGCGGCGTTCTCAACCAGCACGGCGAACCGCCCGGCGCGTTCGACGCGCCAGCAGTTGTCGCCGGTCTTCAGCCATGTGTTCGCCTGATCCATGCCCCGCCTTGTGACGTGGTCGCGTGACGACTTTATTCACGTCCACGCATCGAAGACGCTCCACCGGGGTCGTGGTTCCGTCAAGCCAACACATTATGGCCAAGGTTGCGGCTAAGCTGGATCAGGCGCATAAGGCTTTGACGCTGGGACAGGGGAGCTAGATCGGCGATGCAGACGCTGATCCAGATGATCATCCGCTTGGTGGCCGCCATTGCTGCAGCCGCCCTGGCGCAATTCGGCGTGGACGTGAACACGCCCGAGGCCGAGCGCGAGGTCCGCCGGATGGCCGATTGCACCGAACAGGTCGCCGAACTGACCGCGCCGCCGCCCTCCCACAACTGCTGATACGCCAAATACGCCGCCTTCACCTTTGCGCGGCGACCGCGAACGGCTAGTTTCTCCGTTCGCGCGAAACCTCAAACTTGTCCGTGATGCGCGCGTCGGACCACGGGGCTCCTGTCCATGACAAAACGCAGTCGGCTGTCGACCAAAACGGAAGCCCAGGCGGACGTCCCGCCCGAGGCGGTCGACATCGCGCCGGAGGCGGCTCCGTCCGAACGCCCCATGTCCGAGCGTCAGCGCCGCCGCCTGGCCGAACAGGAACGCAAGGCGCGCGAAGCCGAGGATGAAGAACAGCGTATGGCGCGCGAGGCCGAGGAGGCCGCCGTCGCCGCGGCCATGGCCGACATCCGCGCCCAGATGAGTGATGAAGCGGCCCAGCCGCCTGCCACGCTCGATGATCTGCCCCTTCCGGCCCCGGCCGCCCTGCCCGCCCCTGCGCCCGCCGTGACGGGCGGGCGTCACGCCTATCTGATCGCCGCACTGGCCGTGGTGCTGTGGATCGGCGGCGTGGCCGCCTGGGCCGCGTTCCAGACCGGCGCCGGGCTGAGCGGCCTGGACCCGCTTCAGATCGCCATCTACAGCCTGCTGGCCCTGGCCCCGGCGGGCCTGGCCATCCTGCTGGCCCAGGCCGTGCGTCAGGGGGCCCAGCTTTCGGCCGAGACCCGCCGCGCCCGCGCCCTGGCCGACGCCATGGTGGCGCCCACGGCCCTCGCCGCCCAACACGCGGGGGGCATGGTCACCGCCCTGCGTGGGGACATCGATCAGGCGACCCTGGCGGTGGAGCGCGCGCGCAATGATCTGGCCGCCCTGCGTCAGGCCTTGGGCGAGGAGACCGAGCGTCTGACCGAGGCGGCGGAGACGGCCCAGCGCTCGGCCCGTCGCCTGTCCGAACAGCTGGGCGGCGAACGGACCAGCCTTCAGGCGCTCTCCGGCGAGCTGGAGAAACAGGCCGCCAATGTGGTGGATGTGGTCGAGCGCCAGTCCCGCATGGTGGCGGACGCCTCGGACCTGGCCCAGACCCAGCTTCGGGAGGCCGAGGCCGCCCTGGCCGCGCGCGCCGCCGACATGGCCGCCGCCGCCGGGGAGGCCCAGGACGCCGCCCGCCTGGCCGCCGACGACCTGTCGCGCCAGACGCTGCGGCTCGAGAACGCCGGATCCGGCGTGGCCGAACAGATCCAGTCGGTCGAGGAAGGGCTCAGCCAGCAGCGCGCAGCCCTCGTCACCGCCGCCTACGCCCTGCGCACCGATCAGGAGGACTTCTCGGCCCAGGTCGAGAGCCAGCGCGCCCAGCTGATCGAGACCCTGTCGGCGGCCCGCTCCGCCGGCGGCGAACTGTCCGACACCTCGTCGCGCAGCGTCGAGGTTCTGCGCGATCTGGTCGAGGCTGCGGCGGACCAGTTCCGCGCCCTCAGCGAACTCTCCAATCGCGAGGCGGAAGCCTTCGACGGCGCGACCCGCAAGGCGCTGGATCGGTTCGAGGCGTTGGCCGCGGATGCGCGCGACACCATGGCCGAGGAAGCGCGCCGGGCGCTGGAGGCCCTTAACGCCGTGGCCGCGGAATCCCGCGCCGCCGCCGCCGAGGCCGCAGACCAGGCCCAGGCCCGCGCCGACATTCTGGGAGAAGCGCTCTACGCCGCCGCCCAGAAGGCCGATCACGCCGCCGACAGCCGCATCGAGGGGGCCCGCCGCATCGTGGACGAAACCTCGTCCCTGGTGGACGAGGCCGGTCAGAAGGCCGTCGAGCGTCTGGAGCTGACCGTGGAGCGCCTGAACGCGGTCATCAGCCAGGTGGACGACGCCATGGGCGAACTGGACATCAAGGCCGCCCGCATGCCCGAGGAGGCCCGCAGCCGCATCGATGACGTGCGCGCCGCGGTGGAGGAAGGGCTCAAGGCGCTCGGTGAGGCGTCCCAGAAGGCGGCCGAGGACACCGAAGCCCTGGACGCCGCCTTCCAGGAACGGGTCAAGCGCAACTACGACATGCTGTCCGAGGCCGTGCGGCTGATGGGGGTGGTGTCCGGCGACTCGCCCGTGGCCGCCCAGCGCCGCCGCGAGGTGCTGGCGGAGAAGGCCCCCGAGACGGGCAAGGCCGCCACCGCCCGTGCCGCGCCGCCCCCGGCGGATCCCGAGCCTTCGGGCGGTTTCGGCCTTCGCGGCCGCCTGAAGCTGGAGCCCGCCGGCGCCCGCGCGGGAAGGACAGCGACGCGACCGCAGCCTCAGCTGGAAGGATCTGGTGGACGACGACGCCGGTCAGGATGCGCCGCTGGATCTGGAGACGCCGGTCGTCGACGACGAGGCCCTGGGCGAACGCATCACCCAGGCCATCCGCCGCATGGGCGTGGACCCCAACGCCCTGCTGCCCCGCTCACGGGTCGAGGAAGCCGCCGCCGCCTTCCAGGACGGCGAGCCGGACCGCGCGCGCCAGATCGTGCGCCGCATCGCCCCGGCGGCCGTGCGCAGCGTCTCGCGCCGGGTGCTGAGCGATGCGGAGCTGAAGGCCGACGTGGAGCGCTATGTGCGCCAGATGGCCCGCCAGCTGGCCCAGGCCGCCCGCGAGGACGGCGAGGGCTATTCGGTCCTGTCCCGCCTGGCCACCGACCCCGGCCGCGCCTTCCTGCTGCTGGACGCCGCCGTGGGCGACCTGGCCTGACCGTCGTATCGTCCCTCCATGAGAGTCAGATGTCCAAGGCGTTTGAATTTACTGTCGCAGGACCAGACGGGCCTTACACGCTGCGTTTTGAGCCGATCGACGGGTGGGACGGATCATTCATCGTCGAAGGTCTGCGAACGCCTATGACGTGGAGCGTGTTGACGATTGACCGGAACGAGGCCGGTGAACTCATATTCGCTGGAGGGACTGACGGCAGCGAGGACGTTTGGGGCGATCATTATTGGTATGAAGCGCGACTGGAGCCCAAACCGTCCAGGATAACCCTATGGGGCGATCAGGTGATCGTGCGAGTCGACCACGGCGTCTGATGTGGTCCTCCGCTCGCCAATCGCCCTTGGACGAACTCGGGGCAGACCTTCGCTTCTCACCTCTAGCGCCCCTCCAGGTATTTGTAGGCCACAAGTCGGACGATGGACGGGACCGCAAACAGGATCCCGCCGATGAGCGCGCCACCTAGAGATATGGCTCCCACGACGAGGAAGTCTTGCAGGATCAAGCCGGCCCGCAGATCGAGCAGGGTTTTGACGATTAGCACCGCCAGCAGCGGCGCCCCGCATCTGACGAAGCCCGCGACAAATCCTCGCCAAGGGGCGTCCGGCCGCTGGATAAGGTCTCCTTGCATGCTTCCCTAGAATACCGGCTGAATGTCCGCTTCCCACCCGTCGCTGCGGTTCCGGACGCCTGCTGTGCGGCAGGCCCCCGGCATCACCCATGAGACCATCCCCTAGTCCGCGCCCAGCTCCGTCAGCAGGTGATCCATGCCGTAGATGTTGCGCAGGGCCTCGGTCACGGCCTGGGTCGTGACGATGACGCTGCGGTTGACGTTGATGTCATAGCCGTAGGCGTTGCGCTGGGTCAGGACGGTGGAGTCGAAATTGGCCCCGATGATCTCGCCCCGCGCATTGATGGCGGGCGAGCCTGACGAGCCGCCTATGGTGTCGGTGGAGACCGACATGTTCATCACCGCGTCCATGTCGATGCGGTCGCGGGCGGCGGCGATGCGCGGGGTGATGACGAAGGGATCGGCGCCGGTGGCCCGGTCGAACAGGCCCGCGAAGGTGGTCAGCGGCTCCACGGTCCGGCCGTCATAGGTCCAGCCCTCCACCTTGCCGTAGCTGAGGCGCAGGGTGCCGGTGGCGTCGGGATAGATGGCGTCGCCGTAGACGGCGAAGCGCGCGGCGGCGAGCGCCTCGGACGCGCGGGCGGTCGGGGCCTCGACCTCGGCCTCCCACTGGTCGCGCACCGGGCGGTTGATGGGCTGCATGGCGAGGGCGAAGCGGATCAGCGGATCGTCGCTGGCCTCGATGGCTTCAAGACCGCCCTCC
>NZ_BATC01000037.1 GCF_000466985.1 Brevundimonas abyssalis TAR-001 | reverse complement strand
GTGCGGCGGCGGCGGGATCGGCCAGATCGATGACGTCGCGGTCCGGGGTCTCAAGACCCTCATCGTCGGCGACCGGATGGATGCGGTGACCCCCGGCGGCGGCGGCGGCCGGGGCGGCGAGCCCCAGCAGCACGGCGCCGATCAGCTCCTCGGCGAAGGCGCGCGCGACGCCGACGCTCTCGAACAGACCCAGGGCATGCCCCCAGGCGGCCAGGCGGACGGCCCAGCGCCCGGGCCCGCCGTCCAGCAGTTCGGGGTGCAGAGGCGCGGTGAGGGCTTCGGGGGCGAGGTTGGGCAGATCGCCCGGCAGATCCCCGGCCCAGTCCAGCCAGGCTTCGATGCGGGCGGAGGGCCAGCCGGCGGGGGCGAGGACGGTCTGGATGCGGTCCGGCCGCTCCACGGCGCGCGGCTCCAGGGCCACGGCGGCGGCGGAATCGGTGAACCGGGATGAAAAGCGCATCGATGTCTCCGCGGTCATGGCGCGAGACTAGGGCCATGGCGGCGGGCGAGACAATAAATGTGGTTACTCGCGGCCGCTTACCCACAAGATATTGCGAATAATGGCGACAATCGGAATGCTGGACGCGGGGCGGCGCGGTTTCTATATTCGCGGCCGTTCAAGGGGCGCGTCGCCGCCCTGATTCCCATCACGAAAGCGTCCCAAGTGCTGAACCTGCTGGCCAAGATCTTCACCTGGTGGAACGGGGCCACCATCGGCACCCTGTTCACCATCGCCAAGCGCGGCGAACTGGTCGGCACGGACGAGTTCGGCAACCGCTATTACCAGTCGCGGGACACCACCAGCTATGACGGCCGCAAGCGCCGCTGGGTGATCTACGACGGCTACGCCGAGGCGACCAAGGTGGCGCCCGACTGGCACGGCTGGCTGCGCTACACCTTCGACGAGCCGCCGTCAGAGGACGGCATGGCGCGCCGCTCCTGGGAGCGGCCGCACCTTCCCAACCTGACCGGCACGCCCATGGCCTGGCGTCCCAAGGGCTCGCTGGCCGCCGAGGGCCGCCGTCCAGCCGCCACCGGCGACTATCAGGCCTGGACGCCCGAGGGATGACCCGCCGCGGCAGACTGCTGGCGGGCGTGGTGGCCATCGGACTGGCCGCCGCCGGGATCGGCGTGGCCCAGACCGAGCAGCAGCCGCAGGACGCCCAGCCTGTGCCTCAGGGCGAGCCCCAGCCCCAGCAGCCGGTGTCCGCGGATCCCGTCGCCGACATCCTGATCCGGCAACAGCAGGAGCAGGACGCCGCCCGTCGCGCCACCGAGGCCCTGAACCGCGCCCCGCCCGGCGCGCTGATGCAGGCCCAGCCCCGTCCCGCCGAACCGGTCGAACGGGCCGAAGCGGAAGAGGTCGAGGAAGACGAAACGGAAGACACGGAGCTGGCCGAGGCCGACACGGACGATGTTCCGGAGACGCTGGAGGAGCCCGAGGAGGCGCCCGCCCGCGAGCGTCGACCGGTGGCCATCATCCAGGCCCTGGACAAGACCACGGCAGAGACCATGCGCTTTGAAGTGCAGGTGGGCGGTCCGCCGGTTCGCTTCCGCAACAGCCTGATCTTCACGGCGCGGGCCTGCGAGGTGAACGCCGCCGACGATCCGCAGGAAGAGGCCGCGGCCTATCTGGAGATCCGCTCCCAGCCCAGCGGCACCAACCAGCCGACGCAGGCGCGTCAGGTGTTCCGGGGCTGGATGTTCGCCTCGGCCCCGGCGGTCAATCCGCTGGAGCACCCGAACTATGACGCCTGGGTCGTGGGCTGCCGGGCGTAGTCGACGGCCTGGGCGCCCGTCATCGGAGCCATGAAGGCGGGGAGATCGGGCGTGACGTCCAGAATCTCCTTGAGGGTGCGCAGATAGGCCGCCTGGGGCGTCTCCACAAAACCGAACTGCGACAGGTGCCCGGTCATGAACTGTGCGTCCAGCAGCCGCCAGCCGCCCTTGTTCATCCGCGCCACCAGATGGACCAGGGCGACCTTTGAGGCGTCGGTCGCCCGGCTGAACATGCTTTCGCCGAAGAAGGCCCCGCCCAGGGTCACGCCGTAGAGGCCGCCCACGAGCGCGCCATTGAGGCGACATTCGACGCTGTGGGCCGCGCCGCGGGCGTGCAGGGCCAGGTAGAGCTCGCGGATGGCGGCGTTGATCCAAGTGTCCTCACGGCCCGGCGCCGGCTCGGCGCAGGCGTCCAGAACCGCCTCGAAATCGGTGCTGACGCTGACGGCGAAGCGGTCCTGCCGCACCGTGCGGGCCAGCCGGGACGACAGACGGAAACGGTCCAACGGCAGGACGGCCCGCATGGCCGGCTCGACCAGATAGATTTCGGGGTCGTCGCGGCTGTCCGCCATGGGGAAGACGCCGGCGGCGTAGGCGGCCAGAAGCTCATCCGGCCCGAAGCGGGTGATGAAGTCCTTCATAGTGACTCCGCCCTCGCGAATGTGCCGACCGAGCTTCGCATGACGGCGATTGACGAAACCTGGGGGTCGACCTCTATTGCCGGGGGACTGTCGCAGGGGGGAGCGGTCTTGAAGCAATCGACTTTGGGCGAGCGGATAGCCCATGAACTCAGCACACTGGGCCTTGACACCAGCAAGTCATTTGAAGCGGCCCAACTGGTTGTCCAGACCGGATTCTCACTGCTGGGCGGTCTTGTGGTGGCCATTCTGGCGTATTGGCTCATACACTCAAACCAGATCAGGGCTGCGCGAGACGGGCGAAAGATCGAGCGCGCCCGTCTGCTGTACGATCTTGATCGGGAATATTTCAACCTGATGGCGACGCGCTGTCTGGTGAGAGCGCCCGGACGACCGCGCGCCGTTTACAGGGCTGATGAACTCTGGAACCTGGAATACGCCCTGACCAAGGATGTCATCTGGTTTGAAAAGATGCAGGTGCGCAAGAACATCCGAATCTACCATTCCATCAATCACTCCCGATATGTCCGCATCCATCGTGACTGGCTGATCGACACGCTGATCCTGCATCATGTCGCGGCCTGGGGGCGACGTATCGGCAACGGGGTGGAGGCGGGCATCCTGGATCGCCGCGACGTGGCCGGCATGTGGCGCAACATTCTGCCCTGGGCGCGGGACAACCGTTTTTCCTTCATGAAGGACATGTTCGGATCCAGCGCGCTCGACAGGCTTATTCGGGACGATCAGGAGCATGGACGGGAGGCCCGGGAGACACCGATGGCTTATGTCCGTGCAAAATGGCCGCTGAGAGGACTCCGTCTGGTCTTCCATCGTCTGGGCTTCGGATTCAGGTGGTGCCGCGACAGGATGGTGAGTTTTGTGGATTCTCGCCGCACGCTTCGTCGGACGCCCCCGGATCACTGGCCTGCCGATATCCTGCCGCTGTACGCGATCATTTACACCGTGGTCGCGCAGAGCATCATTCATGGGCAGTTGGACGCCCTGGATTACGCCTGTCTGATCGACCCTGACCCGACGGTTCAGGCGCGACTGGATGCCGAGATCAGGAACACGCTTTTGATGGCGTGACGCTCAGCCCTCGCCCTTCTGGCGTTTGGCCCAGTTCTCCAGCCAGTGGATGTCGTAGTCGCCGGACAGGATGTCAGGCTCGTTCAACAGCTTCTGGAACAGGGGAATCGTGGTGTCGATGCCGCCCACGACCATCTCGTTCAGGCTGCGCTTCAGGCGGGCGACGCACTCGGCGCGGTCCCGGCCGTGAACGATCAGCTTGCCGATCAGGCTGTCGTAATAGGGCGGGATCGTATAGCGGCGTAGAGGGCGCTATCCAGCCGCACGCCCAGACCGCCCGGGGCGTGGAAATCATTCACCAGACCCGGCGAGGGGGTGAAGGTCTCGGAATTCTCGGCGTTGATCCGGACCTCGATGGCATGGCCGTCGAAGGTGACCTGATCCTGGGTGAAGCTGAGCGGCAAGCCGGCGGCGATGCGGATCTGCTCGCGCACCAGATCGACGCCGGTGATCATTTCCGTAACCGGATGCTCGACTTGCAGGCGGGTGTTCATCTCGATGAAGAAGAACTCGCCGTCCTCCCACAGGAACTCGATGGTGCCGACGCCCAGATAGCCGATCTTGCCGATGGCCTTGTTGACCGTCTCGCCGATGGCGGCGCGCTCCTTCGCCGTCAGGGCCGGGGAGGGGGCTTCCTCCAGCACCTTCTGGTGGCGGCGTTGCAGCGAACAGTCGCGCTCGCCCAGGTGCACGACGTTGCCGTGGCTGTCGGCGATGACCTGGATCTCGATGTGCCGGGGCTTCTGGAGGTAGCGCTCCATGTAGACCGCGCCGTTGCCGAAGGCGGCCAGGGCCTCGGACTGGGCGGTCTGGACGGCCTCGACCAGATCGTCGGCGGTCAGGGCCACCTTCATGCCGCGTCCGCCGCCGCCCGCCGCCGCCTTGACGATCAGGGGGAAGCCGATGGCCTTTGACGCCTCGATGGCGGCCTCGATGGTCTCCACCTCGCCGTCGGAGCCGGGCACGCAGGGGATGCCGGCCTCCAGCACCGTCTGCTTGGCCGTGATCTTGTCGCCCATGACCCGGATATGCTCGGGCTTCGGCCCGATGAAGGTCATGCCGTGGGCCTCGACGATCTCGGCGAAGCGGGCGTTCTCCGACAGGAAGCCGTAGCCGGGGTGAATGGCCTGGGCCCCGGTGATCTCGGCCGCGGCGATGATCGAGGGGATGTTCAGATAGGACCTGGCCGCGGGGGCCGGGCCGATGCAGACGCTTTCGTCGGCCAGGCGCACCCACATGGCGCCCCGGTCAGCCTCGGAGTGCACCGCCACGGTGGAGATTCCCATCTCCTTGCAGGCGCGATGGATGCGCAGGGCGATCTCGCCCCGGTTCGCGATCAGGACCTTGGTGAACATGGCCTAGTCCTCGAGCAGGACGAGGGCTTCGCCGTATTCCACCGGCTGGGCGTCGCCCACCATGATGTCGACCACCACGCCGTCGCGGGGCGCGGCGATGGGGTTCATGGTCTTCATGGCTTCGACGATCAGCAGGGTCTGGCCCTTCTTGACCTTGTCGCCCGCCTGCACGAACGGCGGGGCCTCCGGCGACGGCTTCAGATAGGCGGTGCCGACCATGGGCGACTTCACCTCTTCGCCCTTGCGCGAGACGATGGTGGCCGGGTCCGACGGCATGGAGACGGGCGCGGGGGCCGGAGCCGGCGCGGCCTGGGCCGGGGCGGCGGCGTACTGCACCGGCGCGGCGGCGACGGTCAGCTCGCGGGCCACGCGGATCTTCAGATCGCCGCGCTCCACCTCGATCTCGGTCAGCTCGGTGTCGTTGAGGATGTCGGCCAGCTGGCGCACCAGCGCGGTGTCGATTTCGCCCGCCGGGTCGTTCGGCAATTTCTTGTCGGTCTTGCTGTCAGCCATGAGGTCGATGAGCCTTCGTGTGAGTCTTTATGAACGAGCCGAACCGCCGGCGCGTTCCTGCGCCAGCCGCAGGGCGGCCCTGACCGCCAGCTCGTAGCCGTGCGGGCCGAGGCCCGAAATGACGCCGGTCGCGGCCAGCGAAACATAGGAATGACGTCGGAACTCCTCCCGCGCCGCCGGATTGCTCAGATGGCACTCAATGACCGGAATGTCCAAGGTCTTGAGCGCATCCAGCAGGGCCACGGAGGTGTGGGTGAAGGCGGCCGGGTTGATGACCAGGGCCGAGGCCTTGCCGCGCGCCTCGTGAATCCAGTCCACCAGTTCGCCCTCGTGATTGGACTGGCGGAAGACGATCTCGGCGTCCGGCGCTGCGGCGCGGCACAGGGCCTCGATGTCGGAAAGGGTCTGGCGACCATAGATTTCCGGCTCGCGCTGCCCCAGCAGGTTGAGGTTGGGCCCGTTCAGCACATAGATGATGTCAGATCGGGCCATGGGCTCCGCCGCTCGCGATTCCGGGCGGCCTTTTAACTGAACGCGCGCGCGGGTCAAAGGCTCGCCGCAGAAGAGGTTGACCTAGCGTCATGCGTATCGAAGTCAACGGCGAACCCCGCGAGGT
The DNA here is from genome assembly GCF_000466985.1 of Brevundimonas abyssalis TAR-001. Lineage (GTDB taxonomy): Bacteria > Pseudomonadota > Alphaproteobacteria > Caulobacterales > Caulobacteraceae > Brevundimonas > Brevundimonas abyssalis. Next base: position 20,932 of record NZ_BATC01000037.1, on the reverse strand, counting down.
TGAGGCGGGCACGATTCTGGATCTGGTCGAGACCCTGGGCCTGGACCCGAAGAAGGTGGCGGTGGAGCGCAATCTGGAGATCGTGCCCCGGTCGCTGCACGCAGAGACGGCGCTGGCGAACGGCGACCGGATCGAGATCGTCCAGCTGGTCGGCGGCGGCTAGAGCCTGATCGGTTGAGGTGGAATCGCTTCGCGATTTCACCGATGCCGTGAATCAGGCTCTCGCTTTAAACTGGACCGAAATCTGAGCCCAGTTGGACTGCGTCCAACTGAACCGATTTCGGTCTGGGCGCTTCACGAAGACGCGGCGATGTCCGCCGCGATGGCCGCGCGCACGTCGCCCGCCACCGGGGCGGACTGGCCGAACTGCTGCAGCATGATGGTTCCGGCGGTGCGGCGCACGGGGTCCAGCCAGCCCTGGGTGCCCGCAGCCCCGCCCCAGCCGAACTCGCCGGGGGTGTCGCCGTCGGGCAGGCCGACTCCGCCGCCGAAGCCGAAACGGAAGGCGCCGTTCTCGGGGTTCACGCCTTCGGGCAGGATGTCGGAGCGGATGAGGCGTGCGGTCTCGGGCGTCATGACGCGGACCCGGCCCGCGCGTCCGTCATCAAGGATGGTGGTCAGGAAGGCCAGATAATCGCGGGTGGAGGACACCAGTCCTGCGCCGCCCGCGAACAGGGTGACCGGCTCGGCGTAGGCGGTTTCCGCCACCGGATCGACCACCTGGCGGCCGCCGTCGGCGTAGTTGTAGAGGGCCGCGAACCGGCGACGGTCGCCGGCGCCGCGCAGGCGCCAGACGGTGTCGTCCATGCCGATCGGGTTGAACAGACGGCGCTGCACGAAGTCGGGGAAGCTCATGCCGGAGGCCCGCTGGATCACCAGTCCCAGCACGTCCAGCGAGATGGAATAGAGGTATTCCGTGCCCGGCTCGTACATCAGGGGGATGTCAGCCAGGGCCCGGGCCATGCGTCCAGATCGCGCACCTTCGGCCCGTCGATCTCGCGCGGCGACAGGTTGTAGCCGGTGACCGGGAAGATCCCCGCCCGGCTGTAGGCGTTGGCCACCGGCTGGTCGCCGAAGAAGTGATAGGTGAAACCCGCCGTGTGGGTCAGCAGGTGGCGGACCGTCATGGTGCGGGTGGCGGGCCGCGCGTCCAGTCCGCTGGTCCGGTCGGTCACGACGGTCAGATTGGCGAACTCGGGAATGAACTGCGCCACCGGTGTGTCCAGGGTCAGCACGCCGTCCTCGATCAGCAGGGCGGCGGCCGCCCCGGTGACGGGCTTGGTCATGGAATAGATGCGCCACAGGGTGTCTTCATCGGCCGCCGCCGCGCCGTCGAAGTCCAGCGATCCGGCCTCCAGGAACACGTCCTGTCCGTCGGGCATGCGCACACCGACGCTGATTCCCGGGACGTGGCCCGCCGCCACATGCCGGTCCATGGCCGCCTGGGTCGAGGGGAGCCGCTGCGCCGCCTCCGCTGGCGTGATGCCATTCGCGCAGCCCGCCAGCGCCAGACCCGCACCGGACAGCAACAGATGACGCCGGTTCAGATGGATGGTCATGGCGAGCCTCCCGTTATCGCTACCCTTGGACCTTCCCCCGGAAAACTGGCGATGTCGAGCGCATCGGGCTAGGACGACGGCCACAGGATTCCCAGGAGACACTCCATGTTCAATCTTTCGGGCAAGACGGCGCTGGTGACGGGCGCGACGGGCGGCATCGGCGGGGCGGTGGCCCGGGCGCTGCATGCCCAGGGCGCCAGCGTGGTGCTGTCCGGCACGCGCGAGTCGGTGCTGGCCGATCTGGCGGGCGAACTGGGCGAGCGGGCCTTCGCCGCCGCCGCCAACCTGTCGGACCCCGATTCGGTGGACGGCCTGGTGGCGCGGGCGGAAGAGGCCGCGGGCGCGCCGCTGGACATCCTCGTGGCCAACGCGGGCATCACCAAGGACGGCCTGCTGATGCGCATGAAGGACGAGGAGTGGGACGCCGTCATCAAGATCAATCTGGAAAGCTATTTCCGTCTGGCCCGCGCGGCCGTGAAGGGCATGATGAAGCGCCGCTCGGGCCGCATCATCGGCATGGCCTCCGTGGTCGGCGTCACCGGCAACCCCGGCCAGACCAACTATGCGGCGTCCAAGGCCGGCATGATCGGCTTTTCCAAGGCCCTGGCCCAGGAAGTGGGCTCGCGCGGGATCACGGTGAACTGCATCGCGCCGGGCTTCATCGCCAGCCCCATGACCGACGCCCTGAACGACCAGCAGCGCGACGCCATCCTGACCCGCATCCCGGCCGGCCGCCTCGGCACGGGCGACGAGATCGCGGCAGCGGCCGTCTATCTGGCCTCGGACGAAGGCGCCTATGTCACCGGCCAGACCCTGAACGTGAACGGCGGCATGGCGATGATCTGAGCCGGGACCGGTTCCCTCACATTCCTGTCATGACGGGCTGTTTCCTCCCGTTTCAGGCGTGCTAAACATCAATTCGCGCTACCAGCCACCGGTTCCGTGGGCTATGGGACTTGCGAAACCAGCGGCTTCGTGACAACGGAGCGCGACCAGAAAGACCGCCACTAAGGCGTATCTAGGAAGGCATTAGATTCATGTCCGATACTCTCGAACGCGTCCGCAAGATCGTCATCGACCACCTGGACGCCGATCCGGACAAGGTGACCGAAAAGGCCAGCTTCATCGACGACCTGGGCGCCGACTCGCTCGACAACGTCGAGCTGGTGATGGCCTTTGAAGAAGAATTCGACATTGAGATTCCCGATGACGCGGCCGAGCACATCCAGACGGTCGGCGACGCGGTGAAGTTCATCGACGAGAAGACCGCGGGCTGATTTCGGCTCACGATCAACGGTAATTCGGCGGCCGCCGGCCTGTTCCTTTGCGGGACCGACCGGCGGCCGTTACTGTTTAAGGCTTAGGTTCTTGAGGAGCTGACCATGCGCCGCGTCGTCATCACTGGCATCGGCCTCGTCACCCCCCTGGGTTGGGGCGTCGAACACAGCTGGCGAAACATCCTGGACGGCAAGTCCGGCGCCGGCCAGATCACGGTCTTCGACACCGAAGGCTACGGCTGCACCATCGCCTGCGAGGTGCCGTCCGTGGACGGACGGGGCGGCGGCGGGCCGGACACGCCCGGCAGCTTCGACCCCGATCAGATCATGTCGGCCAAGGACCGCAAGCGCGTCGACGACTTCATCCTGTTCGCCATCGCCGCCGCCGACGAGGCCCTGGCCGACGCGAACTGGAAGCCCGAATCGACCGAGGACCAGGAAGCCACCGGCGTCATGATCGGCTCCGGCATCGGCGGTCTCGGCCCCATCGCCGACACCGCCATCGTGCTGAAGGAGCAGGGTCCGCGCCGGGTCAGCCCGTTCTTCATCCCCTCGGCCCTGATCAATCTGGCGTCCGGCCAGGTGTCGATCCGTCACGGCCTCAAGGGCCCGAACCACTCTGTCGTCACCGCCTGCGCCACGGGCGCCCACGCCATCGGTGATGCGGCGCGCATGATCGCCCTGGGCGACGCGGACGTGATGGTGGCCGGCGGCGCGGAAAGCGCCATCGTGCCTGTGGGCATCGCCGGATTCCTGGCCTGCCGCGCCCTGACCACCAGCTTCAACGACGCGCCGGAAAAGGCCAGCCGTCCCTATGATCGGGACCACGACGGTTTCGTCATGGGCGAGGGCGCGGGCATTCTGGTGCTGGAGGAGTACGAGCACGCCAAGGCCCGCGGCGCCAAGATCTACGCCGAGGTGGCGGGCTACGGCATGAGCGGCGACGCCTATCACATCACAGCCCCGTCCGAGGACGGGGAGGGCGGCTACCGCGCCATGCAGATGGCGCTGAAGCAGGCCGGAATGCAGGCGTCGGACATCGACTACGTCAACACCCACGGCACTTCGACCATGGCCGACTGGATCGAGCTGAAGGCCATCGAGCGAGTGCTGGGCGACCATGCGAAGAACGTCTCCCTGTCCTCGACCAAGTCCATGATCGGCCACCTGCTCGGCGCCGCCGGGGCGGTGGAGGCGGCGTTCTGCGCCCTGGCCATCCGCGACCAGACCGCGCCGCCGACCATCAATCTGGATGATCCGGAACACGAGACGGCCATCGACATGGTCAGGGACAAGGGCAAGGCGCGGAAGATCGATGTGGCCGTGTCCAACAGCTTCGGCTTCGGCGGCACCAACGCCTGTCTGATCCTGAAGTCGGTGTCCTGAGATGGCCCTGTTCCGTCGGCGGGGGGAAACGCCGGAACAGAAGAAGGGCGGTCTGATCGCCGGCCTGATCGGCGCCACGGCCACGCTCAGCCTGGTGGCCATCGCCGGGCTGGTCTGGGTCTGGAGCGTCTACTGGGGGCCGGGTCCGCAGGCGGGGCAGGGCGAGACCACGACCGTGATCCTGCGCTCCGGCGCCGGGGTTTCGGAAATCGGCGCGGCCCTGCACGAGGCCGGGGTGATCCGGTCGCCCGACATGTTCCGCGCCGCCGCCAGCCTGAGCGGCGCCGACCGGCGGCTGCGCGCGGGCGAGTACGAGATCGAATCACGCCTGTCGCTGGCCGGGGTCATCGACAAGCTGGTGTCAGGCGAGGTGGTGCGCCACTTCGTGACCCTGCCTGAGGGCCGGTCGTCGACCCAAGCCTGGGACATCCTGAACGCCGAAGAGGTGCTGACCGGCGAGATCCCGATCCCGCCCGAGGGCTCGCTGCTGCCGGAAACCTATGAAGTCACGCGTGGGGAAACCCGCGCCGAGGTGGTGCGCCGCATGCAGCAGGCCCACGACGAACTGCTGGCCGAGCTCTGGGCCGGGCGCGCGCCGAACCTGCCCATCGACACGCCGGAAGAGGCCGTGATCCTCGCCTCCATCGTCGAGAAGGAGACCGGCCTGGCCGAGGAAAGGCCCCAGGTGGCGGCGGTGTTCATCAGCCGGCTGCGTCGCGGCATGCGGCTGGAGAGCGATCCCACCATCGTCTACGGCGTCAACGGCGGCCGTCCGCTGGGCCGCGGCATTCGCCGCTCCGAGTTGCAGCGCCAGACGCCCTACAACACCTATCTGATCGACGGTCTGCCGCCGACGCCCATCGCCAATCCGGGCCGCGAGGCCCTGGCCGCCGTGCTGAACCCGCCCGAGACCGAATATCTGTTCTTCGTCGCCGACGGCACGGGGGGCCACGCCTTCGCCCGCACCTATGACGAACACCTGCGAAACGTGGCCCGCTGGCGCGCCATCGAGGCCCGGCGGGCGGGGGAGCCGGCCGAGACGGCCCCGCCCGAGGCGGTGCTGGAGGATGCGCGCGAGGATGCGGCGGGGGACGGCGAACCCTGATGGCGCAACTGACCAGCATGACCGGCTTCGGCCGGGCCGAGGGCGCCCATCAGGGCTGGACCTGGGCGGTCGAGGCGCGGTCGGTCAACGGGCGCAATCTGGAGGTCCGCTTTCGCGGCCCGCCGGGCTTCGACGGGCTTGAGCGATCCACGCGCGAGGCGGCGCAGGCCCGCTTCCAGCGCGGCCAGATCACCCTGGGGGTCCAGGCCCGCCGCGCCGAGGGCGATCAGGCTCTGGTCCTGAACGAGGCGGTGCTGGAGCAATACACGGCCATGGCCGAACGTCTGGCCGGGCGCGGCTTCGCCCAGGCCTCGGCCGACGGCTTGCTGGCCCTGCGCGGGGTCATGGAGGCGCCGCAGGAGGACGCCGACGCCGAGACCCGCGCCGCCCTCGAAGCGGCCATGACCGTCAGCATCAACGATGCGCTGGACGCCCTGTCGGTCTCGCGCGCCGCCGAGGGCGAGCGGCTGGCCCCGGTCGTCATTGGCCTGATCGAACGCATCGAGGTGCTGGTCGGGCAAGCGGAAACCGACGCCGCGGCCCAGACGGAGGCCATCCGTGAGCGCTTCACCCGCCGCATGAACGAGCTGGCGCCCGACGCACCGGATCTGGCGGACCGCATCGTTCTGGAGGCCGCCGCCCTGGCCGCCCGCGCCGACGTGCGCGAGGAGCTGGACCGGCTGACCGCCCACATCGATTCGGCGCGCGCCCTGTCGAAGGGCGGGGCGGTGGGCCGCAAGCTGGACTTCCTGATGCAGGAGTTCATGCGCGAGGCGAACACCCTGTGCTCCAAGTCCGCCACCACGCGGCTGACCGCCGTGGGCCTTGACCTCAAGGCCGCCATCGAACAGTTGCGTGAGCAGGTCCAGAATGTCGAATAACCACACCCCGCGCCGCGGCGTCCTGCTCATCGTCGCCAGCCCTTCGGGGGCGGGCAAGACTTCGCTGTGCCGTCGCCTGATGGCCGACCACGGCGGGCTGGAGCTGTCCATCTCCATGACCACCCGGCCCATCCGCCCCGGCGAGGTGGACGGCCGCGACTACAATTTCGTCAGCCACGAGGAGTTCCAGCGGCTGGTGGATCAGGACGCGTTCCTGGAATGGGCCGACGTGCATGGCCAGCGTTACGGCTCGCCGCGCGGCCCCATCGACCGGGCCCTGGCCGAGGGCCGGGACGTGCTGTTCGACATCGACTGGCAGGGGGCGGCCCAGGTCGCCGAGAAATGCCCCGAAGACGCGGTGCGCGTCTTCATCCTCCCGCCCAGCCTCGAGGAGCTGCGACGTCGGCTGATCACCCGGTCGCAGGATGCGCCGGAGGTGATCGAGCGGCGCATCAAGAACGCCAAGGGCGAGATCGAGCACTGCGACGTCTTTGACTACGTCTTCGTCAACGACGATTTCGACCGCTCCTACGCCGAGCTGGCCCACATCTACCATGCCGAGCGCAGCCGCCGTTTCCGCAATCTCTGGGTCGCCGACTACAAGGCCGCCCTGCTGCGCGAAGTGGTGTGATACGTCCCTGACGGGCTGACCGTTGGCGGCCGTCCTGCGTCGTCCGGCGGGCGCGTGGGGGCATCACGGTTCTGTGGCCGGATTTCCGTCAAGCTTGAACCGCCCGCGTTTGACGCCACATACTCTTCCGAACACCGTCGGAATCGGCGGACGGTCCGAATGTCCGGGCCGTGGGTCCAAGATGATCGAGGGCCCTGAAAGCAGTGAGCATCATGTCCGAGTCCAAGATTCTCCCCGTCCTGCCGCTTCGCGACATCGTCGTTTTCCCGCACATGGTCGTGCCCCTGTTCGTGGGCCGCGAGAAATCCGTGCGCGCCCTCGACGAGATCATGAAGGGGGAAAAGCAGATACTGCTGGCCACCCAGAAGAACTCGGTGGACGACGATCCGGCGCCCGGCGCCATCTATCCCATCGGCGTGCTGGCCACGGTCCTGCAGCTGCTGAAGCTGCCCGACGGCACCGTGAAGGTGCTGGTCGAGGGCAAGTCGCGCGCGCGCCTGACGGCCTTCACCGAGCGGGAGGAGTTCTACGAGGCCAGCGCCGTCGAGATCGACGATGAGGACGGCGACGCCGAGGAGGCCGAGGCCCTGATCCGCGCCGTGGTCGAGCAGTTCGACAGCTATGTGAAGCTGAACAAGAAGATCCCGCCCGAGGCGCTCAGCTCCATTCCGCAGATCACCGACCCGTCCAAGCTGGCGGACTCGGTGGCCGCGCACCTGTCGGTCAAGATTTCCGACAAGCAGAGCCTGCTGGACACCATCAGCGTGCCGCGCCGCCTGGAAAAGGTCTACGGCCTGATGGAGGGCGAGATCAGCGTCCTGCAGGTGGAGAAGAAGATCCGCTCGCGCGTGAAGCGTCAGATGGAGAAGACCCAGCGCGAATATTATCTGAACGAGCAGATGAAGGCGATCCAGCGCGAGCTGGGCGAGACCGACGATCAGCGCGACGAAATCCTCGAGATCGAGACGCGCATCCGCAAGACCAAGCTGTCCAAGGAAGCGCGCGCCAAGGCCGAGGCCGAGGTCAAGAAGCTGCGCAACATGTCGCCCATGTCGGCGGAATCCACCGTGGTGCGGAACTATCTGGACTGGTTGCTGTCGATCCCGTGGGGCAAGGCGCGCACCAAGCCCATCGACCTGGCGAAGGCCGAGACCATTCTCGAGGAGGACCACTATGGTCTGGAGAAGGTCAAGGAGCGGATCATCGAGTATCTGGCCGTTCAGGCGCGCACCAACAGCCTGAAGGGGCCGATCCTGTGCCTGGTGGGCCCTCCCGGCGTCGGCAAGACGTCGCTGGCCGCCTCCATCGCCAAGGCGACGGGCCGTGAGTACGTGCGCATGTCGCTGGGCGGCGTGCGGGACGAGGCCGAGATCCGCGGCCACCGCCGCACCTACATCGGCTCCATGCCCGGCAAGATCATCCAGTCCATGAAGAAGGCCAAGACCACCAACGCCTTCGTGCTGCTGGACGAGATCGACAAGCTGGGCGCCGACTGGCGCGGGGACCCGTCCTCGGCCCTGCTGGAGGTGCTGGACCCGGCGCAGAATTCGACCTTCGGCGACCACTATCTGGAGGTGGACTACGACCTGTCGAACGTCATGTTCGTGACCACGGCCAACAGCCTCAACATGCCCCAGCCGCTGATGGACCGGATGGAGATCATCCGCGTCGCCGGCTACACCGAGGACGAGAAGGTCGAGATCGCCAAGCGGCACCTGCTGCCCAAGCTGGCCAAGGACCATGGCCTGAAGGAGGGCGAGTGGATCGTGCCGGACGAGACCATCCGCGACACTATCCGCTACTACACCCGCGAGGCCGGCGTGCGTTCGCTGGAGCGGGCCCTGGGCGGGCTGGCCCGCAAGGCCGTGCGCGAGATGGCGCGCGGTGATGTCCTGTCGATCACCGTGGATGACGCCAAGCTGGCCGAATACGCCGGTGTCCGTCGATACCGCCACGGCGAGACGGACGAGGAGGATCAGGTCGGCATCGTCACCGGTCTGGCCTGGACCGAGTTCGGCGGCGACATCCTGACCATCGAGGCCATCAAGATGCCGGGCCGCGGCCGCATGACCGTGACCGGCAACCTCAAGGAGGTGATGAAGGAGTCCATCTCGGCCGCCGCCAGCTATGTGCGCGCCCGGGCCCTGGCCTTCGGCGTCAAGCCGCCGGTGTTCGAGAAGACCGACATCCACGTGCACGTGCCCGACGGCGCGACGCCCAAGGACGGCCCCTCGGCGGGCGTGGCCATGACCGTGGCCATGGTCTCGGTGCTGACCGGCATCCCGATCCGCAAGGACATCGCCATGACCGGCGAGATCACGCTGAGGGGCCGGGTCACGGCCATCGGCGGCCTGAAGGAGAAGCTGCTGGCGGCCCTGCGTTCGGGCGTGAAGACGGTGCTGATCCCGCAGGAGAACGAGAAGGACCTCGCCGAGGTGCCGGACAACGTCAAGGCGGCGCTGGAGATCGTGCCGGTGTCCACCGCCGATGAGGCGCTGAAGTGGGCCCTGACGGGCAACCTGACGCCGGTGGAGTGGGACGAGGAGACGGAACCCCTTCCGCCTGCCCCGCCTGCGGGGACCGGCGCGGAGACCGTCATCAGCCACTGATCGGTGAGAAAATCCTGCGAAAAGGCCGAAAAACCCCCAATTTAAAGGGATTGCGGGCGGTTTCCCTTTTGACGCGAGGGAAAAGCTGTCCTTTAGTCGGGGCGTAGGGCTTAGGCCGAGTCGTCTTTCAGACGGCAGCTGCGCCCATATAGGGCTGGAGAAAATTGTAATGACGAAAGCTGAACTCATCGCCGCCATCTCCGATGGCGCCGGGATCACCCGCGACCAGGCCAAGAAGTCCCTGGACGTGTTCACCGAAAGCGTGACCAAGGCGCTGAAGTCCGGCGAGGACGTGCGTCTGGTCGGTTTCGGCAGCTTCGTGGCGACCGAGCGCAAGGCTGGTCTGGCGCGCAACCCGCGCACCGGCGAGACCGTTCAACGCCCGGCCTCCAAGACCGCGCGCTTCCGCGTCGGCGAAGGTCTGAAGAGCGCCCTGAACGGCTAAACCGTTTATGCGTTGTTTCGATCAGGGCGCGGGCCGTGCGGTCCGCGCCCTGTTCAATTGAGGGCGGCTAGCTCAGCTGGAAGAGCATCTCGTTTACACCGAGAGGGTCGGCGGTTCGAACCCGTCGCCGCCCACCAATCCGTCAGCTTTCGTGGCTTGAGGCCGACACCCGCGCACGGGCATAGGCTGGCAGATGCTGACCCTTGTGCTGATTTCCACGATTCTCGCCACGTCCGTCGACACCGACTGGAGCGGGCAGGGCGCCTGGCCTGCGCCGCGCGAGGGCTATGCCGGCGTTACGGCGCCGAAGACGCCGCCGCGTGGAGACCCCGCGGCGCGGCGCGCCCTGTTCGCGGGCAAGGTGGAGGCCGCCTGGCTTTTGGCCGGCGGCGTTCCGCAGCAATCAGAACCGGAAGCTTGCCCGTAGCAGCAGGGCGTAGCGGACGTAATCGTCCAGGAACTCCGCATCGGCCTCGACGGCCAGCATGCCGAGCTCGTTGCCCACGTTCAGACGCAGGCCGACGATCGGACCGCCCCCTTCGAGACTGTCGGCCATGAGATCGAAGCCGGGACCGCCGCTGAGGAAGCGGGCCGTGGTGATCCCGCCGTCGTGGGAGATGATCTGACGCCAGCCGACCCGAAGCTCGGGACGCAGCCACTGGTTCTCGCCGAAGCCCATGCCGAAGTTCAGGGCGGCCGTGGTCGAGAAGATGTGGCCGTCCCGGTCCTCGATCGCCAGATTGAAGCCGTCGCCGCCGCCGGTTTCCTCGAAGCCGTCTTCGCTCAGGGCGAAATATTCGGCCAGGACTTCCGGCCGCAGGCTGTAGCGGCCGAAATTGCGTTCGTAGGACGCGCCAGCCGCGGCCGTGACCGTGTAGCCGTTCCAGTCGGCCTCGGCGCGGCGCAGGATGCCTTCGCCCACGAACTGTCGGACCGATTCAAAGCTGGCGTAGCCGCCCGCCGCACGGGCCCAGGTGGTCCAGGAGCCGCCCTGGGCGCGCCAGTAGAGGCCCAGTTCGATCAGATTGGCCGACAGACGCTCTTCAGCGGCCGCGCCCGGCTCTTCGAGATCCGAGGAGGTGAAGGCCGTGGACACGCCGATGGCGCCGAAGGCCGTTCCCCGTTCCACGCCGCCGGCGAAGCCGAAGCCCTCCGACTTGAAGCCGTAGGCGTTGTCGGTCTCCTTGTCGGCGTAGAAATTGATTTCTTGCAGCCAGGCGCTGGTCTCGCCGCGCGCGGCGCTGTTGTTGCGGCCGGCGAGGGCCCGGGTCACCGCATCCACACCCGAGGCCAGGGAGATCAGGGCGCCGCCCGAATGATCCGGCAGCATCTGCTCGTACACGGCCATCAGGCCGTCGCGCTCGTTCTGGCCAAGGAAGGCGTTGCGCAGCTCCTCGTCCGAATTCAGGGCGTTGTAGACCGCATCAAAGGCCGCAGATTCCGACTGGATCATGCCGATCTCGTCGGCGGTGCGGCGACGCACGTCCAGGTAGACCTGGCCGGCGGCTTCATCCGCCCCGGCCTCGACCACGAACAGGAAGGGCGAGTTCTCCGTGAGCGAGCTCTCGTCGATATCGCCGAATTCCAGCACGCCCGCCTCGATGACGACGTAACGGGTCGGATCATCCACGAGCGAGATGAAGCGGGCGCCGAGACCGGCGCCGTCCGCGAAACTGGCGGTTCCCGACACGTTGAACCCGCCGGACGTTCCCGCCGCCGGATCGATGGTGAGGATCAGATCGCCGTCGGCGCCGACGGACAGGCTGCTGATGTCGAGAGAGCCGGCCTGCTGGGCGTCCAGGAGCCCGCTGGCCACGTCGATGGAGAGCAGGCCGCCGGTGGCGGACAGGGCGCCCCGAACCTCGGCGTCGCCGCTGATCAGCAGTCTGTCCGCGCCGGACCCGAAATCGATGTTTCCGTAAACGAACCCGTCACGGATATCCACGGTGTCGGCCCCCGAGCCGAGCAGGATGTCGCCGCTGATCACCGGGGAGGTGATGCCGCTGGCGGGCGGATCCTCGGGATCCGTCTCCAGAAGGAGCTGGGTCAGGGTGACCCCGGTTGTGTTGGCGCTGACGTCGATGGCGACGCGCTGCCCTTCGGCGGGAATGACCTCGCCGTCTTCATCCCGCGTCGAGACCGTGGTCGCCTGGATGACGCCGATGTTGTCGATCTGGGTGAGGGTGCCGCTGAGGTCGCGAATGGTCACCGCATCGCCGAGCGCACCGGTGAGAACCGATTGCAGGCGGCCGGAATTGTACAGGGCCGGCAGGCTGGCGCCGGCTTCGACAAGAATCGCCGTGGCGTCATGGCCGCCGTCGGTCACCGCGCCGCCAAGGATCGTGCCCGAGTTGTAGAGAATGGGGGTCGTGGCGCCGGCGCCGAACCGGACCGCCGTCGCGGCGGCCTCTCTCGAACGCGCTTCGACGCCCCCTTCATTTCTGAAGCCGCCCTCGATGGTGACGGCGTTGCCGCCGGCGACGCCGATCTGAATGCCGGTCGCCTCGACGCCGTCATAGACGCCCGAGGCCGTCACGCCTCCGCGGTTGATGAAGCCGTAGGCGAGTTCGTCCGCCCCCACGAGGCCCAGGGTGATGTCCCGGGTTTCCGAACCGATCTCGATGGCGGGCGCGGAGCCGAATGAGGTGATGCTGGCGGTTGTCTGTTCAGAGTCCGGAACGCCGTCACCGTCCGTGTCCGGGTTCTCCTCATCGTCGTCCTCATCCTCGTCTTCGACGGGGGGAGCCGTTGTGGCCAGCAGAACGCCTCCGGCCACGTTGCCGCTGATGCGGACGGCAGGACCGCCGATCAGGAGGTCGTCCTCGTCCAGGGCCTCCACCGCCTCCTCGTTGGCGGAGCGGCCGGTATAGCGGAAACCGGTCACGGTGATGTTGCCGTCGATGCGCAGGGATCCGCCGATATCGCCTTCCAGCGACACGCCGACCGTATCCTCGCCACGCGCAGTGATGGCGCCGCCGACCCAGACATCGCCGTCGACATTTCCCGTGCTGCGGATCGCATAGGAGCCGTCGCCGGTCATGGTGACGCTGCCGCGCATCACCAGGTCGCCCGTCAGTCCAGCCTCATTGAAGATGCCGTAGGAGTTGTTGCCCTCGACCGTAATGGCGCCCTGACGGCCGACGGTGATGCCGCCGTCCAGCGCCTCGGCGCCGACGACGCGAATGCCATAGCGATCCGACCCGATGGCGAAGGGACCGTCCAGGTCGCCGTCCTCGTCCTCGTCCTCGCCTTCGTGATCCTCGGTGATGCTGATCAGGCCGTTGACCTCGATCGAGCCGGAGTTGCCGCCTTCCGCCAGAATCGCGGTGGCGCCGTCCTCGGCGTCCTCCATCTGGATCAGTCCGCCGTTGGCGATCGTGATGTCGTTGTCGGAGTTCAGGGTCGCGGCGACGCCGGTGGCGATTCTGAGCGTGCCGCCATTGGTGATCACCACATCGTCCGCTTCGCCGTTGTTGGCGTTCGCGGTCAGAATCGGCGTGGTGCGCGTGTTCGAAATCTCGGTGTCGGCGTGAGCGGCCCCGGCGGCGATGGCGAGAGGTGCGAGCGCGACAGCGGCCGCGAGCAGTTTACGCATGGATTAAGAACCCCTTGGTGACGCGCGCCCGATACAGTCTGACCCCGAGTCCGGGACCGAACGGCACGCCCCAAGTTTCTCGAATTTGAGGCGATTGCAAGGCCGTCCCCCTCATAGCCGTGATGAAGCTGTCGTGCAAAGCCATGCACGCCTGCGACATCAGAAAGCTTGACCGTTACTGTGGTGGAGCGCACGCATCCAACGCTCGCGCTTGCGCGTTGCAGCCTTATGGGTAAGGCGGAGTAAGGAATGATCGACGTTCAGGAAAGCGAAGTTCAGCTGATTCCCGGCCGGGACGAAAAGGTGGCGAACACTTTCAGCAGTGTGAAGGGCGCTTCAGCCGACCCCAGAACCCGGATGGTCGACACCACCATGCTTTATGCGCCCCGGTCCGGCGGCGTGAAACGCTATCTGCTGGCCAAGAAGGCCTGGCTGGAGGCGAACCGGCCCGAAATCGCCCACACCCTGGTCGTGCCGGGCGCGCGCTATCATTCGCGTCCGGGCCTGCTGACACTGCAGGCGCCCAAACTGCCGTTCGGCGACGGATACCGTTGGCCCACGTCCATCAAGCGCTGGAGCGCATGGGTGGCGGCGACCCACCCCCACCTGATCGAGGCCGGCGACCCCTACACGCCCGGGCAGGCGGCCCTGGAGGCCGGGCAGCGGGCGGGATGTCCGGTGATCGGCTTCTGTCATTCGGATCCGGCTGCGCTGGCGGCGCTGCATTTCGGTGAATGGGCCAAGAAACCGGTGGAGAAGCGCTGGTCGAAGCTGTTCTGCCAGTTCGACCGGGTGGTTTCGCCCAGCCGCTACATTGCTCGCCGCCTGGAAGAGGCGAGGGTGTCCAACATCGTGGTCCAGCCCCTGGGCGTGGAGGTGGACACCTTCCGACCGGAGCGGGCGGACCGGGCCGATCTGCTGAAGCAGCTGGGCCTGAAGTCCGATGCGCGGCTGCTGGTGTTCGCCGGGCGGCCCGCGCGTGAGAAGAACATCGACGTCCTGATCCGGGCGGTCCAGAAGCTGGGCGCGCCCTATCATCTTGTGCTGGTGGGCGCGGGCATGGGCCTGCCCCGCGAGGACCGGGTGATCTCCCTGCCTTACGAATCAGACCCGAAGGCCGTGGCGCGGATCGTGGCCAGCTGTGACGCCTTCGTGCACGCCAACGACCACGAGCCCTTCGGCCTGATCGTGCTGGAGGCCATGGCGTGCGGTCGCCCCGTGGTGGGCGTGAACGCCGGCGGGGTGGCCGAGACCGTGGACCGCGAGGTCGGCGAACTGGCCGAGGCCGCCGAGCCTGCCGCCTTCGCCGCCGCCGTCGAGGCCCTGTTCGCGCGGGATGTGGAGGCCCTGGGCCAGGCCGCGCGTCTGCGGGCGGTCCAGCGGTTCTCCTGGGGGCGGGTCTTCGAGGACCTGTGCATGGTCTATGGCGACGTCAGCGGCCAGACCGCCTTCGTCCAGCCGGGTGTGTCCTATCCGGTCCACTGAGACGGTCGGACGCAAAGACAGTCCAATGAGAGTCTCACAAGTCCCACGGCGCGCGCCGGAGGCCTCCATAGGGCTGGGCGAATCTGAACGGAAGCGGGCCGGGCTGGTGACACTCAAATGAGTCTCACCGGTATCGACGGCTGATTCCGGTCTCCTACGCGGCTGCTGACCAGGCCGTCAGTTCAATTGCGTCCGAAGATGGTGGGCGTAAAGCGCCGTGAAATTCGCGCAAAACCTTGCCGCGGACGGCATTCGCGCGTGGAAATGCGGGATTACGGCCGACGATGGGGGAATTGAAAAGCGCCATTCCCTCGAAAGAAGGAATGGCGCGAGTGACGGGGCTCGAACCCGCGACCTCCGGCGTGACAGGCCGGCACTCTAACCAACTGAGCTACACCCGCGTATTCCCTCGTCGCGAAGCGGTGCGTCGCGGCGAGGGGCGTCGTTTAGGCGGCGCCCCTCGCGCCGTCAAGCGGCATAAGTCATGAAATTACCGCCCCGACGGTTCCGGCGCCGCCGGGCCCACCGGATTGGCGGGCTGGGCGGCCTCGGCGGGGGTGGGAAGATCGTAGTGCACCCCGGCGCCGGGCCCCAGCGGCAAGGCGGCGGCGGCCCAGGCGCCAGTCATGATCGAGCCGAAGATCATGAAGACCATCGAATAGGGGATCATGATCGCCATCAGGCTGCCCATGCCGAAATCCTTGTCCCAGCGGTGGCAGAAGGTCAGCACCAGCGGGAAATAGACCATCAGGGGCGTGATGATGTTGGTGACCGAGTCGCCCATGCGGTACGCGGCCGTGGTCATCTCGGGGCTGATGCCCAGCAGCATCAGCATGGGCACCAGGATCGGGGCCAGGAAGGCCCATTTGGCCGAGGCCGAGCCCACGAAGATGTTGATGAAGCCCGCCACGATGACGATGGCGAACAGCAGGCCGAAGGTGTTCAGGCCCGACTGGCTGATCAGCTCGGCGCCGCCGATGGCCATGATGGCCCCCAGATTCGACCAGTTGAACATGGCCACGAAGTGCGCCGCCACGAAGGCCAGGACGATGTAGGGCGCCATGTCGGCCATGGCCTGGGAGGTCATCCTGACGATGTCCCGGTGCGATTTCACCGTGCCCGCGGCGACGCCGAAGGCCACGCCGGTGAGCAGGAACAGCACGAAGAAGGCCGCCACCAGGGACTGATAGAACGGCTGCAGCCGGGCGGCGGAGTCCGCGCCTTCAGGATCGACCAGAGGCGCGCCGGGCGCGAACACCATGGCCGCCCATCCGCCGATGACCACCAGCGCAGCCAGGCCGGCCATCCACAGGCCGCGACGCTCGGCCGGGGTGGTGTCGCCGTCCGAGATCTGGATCGGCGAATCATCCTTCTGGACCCAGGCGCCCAGGCGCGGCTCGATCATCTTGTCGGTGACCCACCAGCCCAGGGGCACGAACATCACGGTCATGGCGACGATGAAGAACCAGTTGCCCGCCGGATTCATGGTCCAGCTGGGGTCGATCAGCTGAGCGGCCGGCTCGGTGATGCCCAGCAGCAGGACGTCCAGCTGGCCGGGGAAGATGTTCGCCGAGAAGCCTGCAGATACACCGGCAAAGGCCGCGGCGATGCCGGCGATGGGGTGGCGGCCCGCGGCGGCGTAGAGCACGCCCGCCAGAGGCACCAGAACCACATAGGCCGCGTCCGCCGCGTGGTTGCCGATGATGGCGATGAAGATGACCATGGGCGTGAGGAGGAAGGCGGGGGCGCGTTTCACGGCCGCCCGCATGCCGGCGGAAAACAACCCTGTGCGCTCGGCCACGCCTGCGCCCAGCATGACCACCAGGACATAACCCAGGGGCGCGAAGCCGGTCAGGGTCCGGGGCATCTCAACGAACAGCTGCCGAAGGTTGTCGGGTGAAACCAGGCTCTCCGCAACGATCGGCGCGCCCGTCACCGGATTGACGGCGGCCCAGCCTGCATAGGTAGCGAAGACGCTGACCCCCATCAGGATGGCGATGAGCCAGACAAAGATGAACACCGGATCCGGCAGCTTGTTGCCCGCCTTCTCGACCCCGTTCAGCAGCCAGTTGCCGATGCCCATGCGCCCAATTTCCTGATCTTCGGCCCCTCGAGCCTAGTTTGACCCAAAGGGAGAGGCGTTAGGGTGAAAAATCAACCCTCAAGGTTGCGAACCATTCTCAACAAAATCCTTGTACGACATGGGTTTGAACCGTTCGCGTCTTGGGTCTAGAAGACGCGCGAATCCGCCGCCTCCCCCCGGCGAACCAGGCGTGGTCTCGATGAACGAATTTCTGCTCGAATATCTGCCGATCGTGGTCTTCTTCGGGATCGCGACGGTGCTTGGACTCGGCTTCATGATCGCCGCCTGGGTGCTGGCGCCCAAGAATCCCGACACCGAGAAGCTGTCCGCCTACGAGTGCGGCTTCAACGCCTTCGACGATGCGCGGATGAAGTTCGACGTGCGGTTCTATCTGGTGTCGATCCTGTTCATCATTTTCGATCTGGAGATCGCCTTCCTGTTCCCGTGGGCGGTGGCGATGATGGGCATGCCGGGCGAGCATATGGTGTTCGCCTTCTGGTCGATGATGGTGTTCCTGGGCGTGCTGACCATCGGGTTCCTTTACGAATGGAAGAAGGGGGCCCTGGAATGGCAGTGACCGCCAAGACGGCTTCGGGCCTGGTCGTGCCGCCCGCCTATGGGGTGGGCGCGCGCTCGACGGTCGAGGGATACGATCCCGCGAAGCACGACCGGTTCTTCGAGCAGGTCAGCGACGAGCTGGACCAGCGCGGCTTCATCACCGCCTCGCTGGATGACGTCATCACCTGGGCCCGCACCGGCAGTCTGATGTGGATGACCTTCGGTCTGGCGTGCTGTGCGGTTGAGATGATGCAGGCGTCCATGCCGCGCTATGACATGGAGCGCTTCGGCATGGCCCCGCGCGCCAGTCCGCGGCAATCGGACCTGATGATCGTGGCCGGAACCCTGACCAACAAGATGGCGCCCGCACTTCGCAAGGTTTACGATCAGATGCCGGACCCGCGTTACGTGCTTTCGATGGGCTCGTGCGCCAACGGCGGCGGGTATTACCACTACAGTTACAGTGTTGTTCGTGGTTGTGACCGCGTTGTGCCTGTCGACGTCTATGTGCCGGGGTGCCCGCCGACGGCGGAGGCGCTGCTGTACGGGCTGCTGCAGCTGCAGAAGAAGATTCGCCGCACCGGGACGATCGACCGATGACCGATGTGATGACCAAGGCTGAAAAGTCCCTGGGCACGCTGGGCCGCGCCATCCAGAAGGCCGGCGGCAAGGCCGTGACCGGCTGGAGCGTGGCGTTCGGCGAACTGACCGTCGAGGTTCGCCGCGATGACATCGTGGCGGTCCTGACCAGGCTGCGGGACCAGTTCGAGTTCCAGCAGCTGACCGATCTGGCGGGGGTGGACTATCCCGAGCGGGTCGAGCGGTTCGACGTGGTCTATCACCTGCTGTCGTTGACGAAGAACCTGCGCCTGCGGGCGCGGGTGACGACGGACGAGCGCGCGCCCGTGCCCAGCATCACCGGCGTCTATCCGGCGGCGGACTGGTTCGAGCGCGAGGCGTTCGACATGTACGGCATGCTGTTCTCGGGCCACCCGGACCTGCGCCGGTTGCTGACCGACTACGGCTTCCAGGGCTATCCCCTGCGCAAGGACTTCCCCATGACCGGCTATGTGGAAGTCCGCTACGACGAGGCGCAGAAGCGGGTGGTCTATGAACCCGTCAAGCTGGCCCAGGAATTCCGGAATTTCGACTTCCTGTCGCCATGGGAAGGCGCCGAATACGCCGCGTCGGTCCTGCCGGGCGACGAGAAGGCGATCGGCTCGGCCGGCAAGCCCAGCGGAGGCAAGGCGTGATGGCTGACGGTCACGACACGATGCGCAAGGCGGAGCTGGACGCGCGAGACGAAACGGCGCTGGAAACCGGCGCCGTGGCGTTCGCCGCGCCGGTGAAGGACATGGACGACCGCAAGTTCACCATCAATTTCGGGCCGCAGCACCCGGCGGCGCATGGAGTGCTGCGTCTGGTGCTGGATCTGGACGGGGAGGTGGTGACGCGGGTGGACCCGCACATCGGCCTGCTGCACCGGGGTACGGAAAAGCTGATGGAGGCGCGGACCTACCTTCAGAACATCCCGTACTTCGACCGCCTCGACTATGTGGCGCCGATGAATCAGGAGCACGCCTTCTGCCTGGCCATCGAGAAGCTGGTGGGCATCGAGGTTCCGTACCGGGCCCAGCTGATCCGGGTGCTGTATTCGGAGATCGGCCGGATCCTGAGCCACCTGCTGAACGTCACGACCCAGGCCATGGACGTGGGCGCCCTGACCCCGCCGCTGTGGGGGTTCGAGCAGCGCGAACAGCTGATGGTGTTCTATGAGCGGGCCTGCGGCGCACGCCTGCACGCCAACTATTTCCGTCCCGGCGGCGTCCACCAGGACCTGCCCGACGACCTGATCAACGACATCTCGAAATGGTGCGAGGCCTTCCCGGAGGCCCTGAAGGACATCGAGAGCCTGGTCACCGAGAACCGCATCTTCAAGCAGCGCAACGTGGACATCGGGGTGGTCTCCAAAGAGGAGGCCCTGGCCTGGGGCTTCTCGGGCGTGATGCTGCGCGGCTCGGACATTCCGTGGGACCTGCGCAAGTCCCAGCCGTACGAATGCTATGACGAGATGGAATTCGACATCGTCGTGGGCAAGAACGGCGACTGCTGGGATCGGTACCTCTGCCGCATCGAGGAGATGAAGCAGTCGGTGCGGATCATGGAGCAGTGCATCCACAAGCTGCGCAATTTCCGCGGCCCGGTGATGGTCGAGAACAACAAGGTCGCGCCGCCGCGTCGGGGCGAGATGAAGCGGTCGATGGAAGCCTGATCCATCACTTCAAGCTGTACACCGAGGGCTTCCATACGCCGGAAGGCGAGGTCTATGCGGCGGTCGAGGCCCCCAAGGGCGAGTTCGCCGTCTATCTGGTGTCCGACGGCACCAACAAGCCGTACCGCTGCAAGATCGTGGCGCCCGGCTTCAAGCACCTGCAGGCCATGGACTGGATGAACCGCGGCCACATGCTGGCCGACGTGTCCGCCATCCTGGGCTCGCTCGACATCGTGTTCGGAGAGGTGGACCGATGAGCGTCCGACGTCTTGCCAAGGATCAACCGGCCTCGTTCGCCTTTTCGAAGGACACGAAGAAGAAGGCCGACTGGTGGATCGGCAAATATCCGGCGGAGCGGAAGGCTTCGGCAGTGATCCCGATCCTGTGGCTGGTGCAGAAGCAGGAGGCTGGGTCTCCGAGCCCGCCATCCGCGCCATCGCCGAGCTGCTGGGCATGCCGTTCATCCGGGTGCTGGAGGTGGCGACCTTCTACACCATGTTCCAGCTGGAGCCCGTGGGCCGCACCGCCCTGATCCAGGTGTGCGGCACCACACCGTGCATGCTGCGCGGCGCCAATGAGCTGATGGCCACCTGCCGCGAGAAGATCGGGCCCAAGGATCATCTGTCCGCCGACGGCCGCTTCACCTGGCAGGAAGTGGAGTGCCTGGGCGCCTGCGCCAACGCACCCATGGCCCAGATCAACGACTACTATTTCGAAGACCTGACGCCCGAGATTCTGGCGCAGATCATCGATGATTTCGCGGCGGGCAAGTCGCCGAAGGCCGGATCCTATGTGGGCCGGACCTCGTCAGAGCCGGAAGGCGGGGCCACGACCCTGACCGATCCGAAGCTGTATGACGGCTCGGCGGCCAGGCCGATCAAAAAGCTGCCCAACAGCGAACCGGCGAAGGAGACCGCATGACCGCTCTCCTTCCGCTCATCCCCGCGAACGCGGGGACCCAGTCCTGTCCAGCTCGCGTCAACGCTTCAGGACCTGGGTCAGCGCGCGTCTTTTTGAACACCGATCACCCAAATCACTGGGTCCCC
>NZ_BATC01000038.1 GCF_000466985.1 Brevundimonas abyssalis TAR-001 | reverse complement strand
GGCGCCGCCACGTTCAGCAGGCGCAGCATCTCGCGGCGCGCCTCGGCCTCGCGGCCGTGGGCAACCAGATCGGCGGCGGGGCCCCGGAACGCTCGCTCCCAGAAGCGGCGGCGCGCCATGAAGTCGGGCACCGAGGCCTTGACCGTCTCGCGCAGTTCGCCGGCCAGCCGGGCCAGCGGGCCCAGCGCGGCGGGCAGCACCGCCTCGATGCGCGAGCGCAGGTCACGCGCCAGAATGGGGCCCAGCCCGCCGGTGGCCACGCCCACCACCACCTGGTCCCGATCGATCAGGGCCGGGGTCTGGAAATCGCTCAGGTGCGGGCGGTCCACCACATTGACCTGGGCCCCCGTGGTGCGGGCCATAGCGGCCAGACGGGCGGCGTCGCCCGCGTTCTCCACCGCGATGAACACCAGCCGGGCGCCGGCCAGATGCTCCGCGGTGGGCTCGGTGAAGACCGGCTCGGGCGCGCCATTGGGCCACTCACGGCGGTCGGCCACCTCGCCGACGGCGAACCACGACAGGGCGGCGGGCGAGGTGGTGAACAGACGCAGCTTGGCCAGCGCCGCTTCGCCGCCGCCGATCACGGCGACGCGGACGTCGGTCAGGGGAATGGAGGCCAGGAAGACGCGCATGGATCGGAACTCTTGAAACGAGCCGCGATCCAACACCCGGCGCCGGGCGCCTCACAAACCATTATGCCTTGCGCTCTGTGTTAGGAAATCTAATGACGGGGCATGGCCAGACCCTTGTTGCCCCTGAACGCCCTGCGCGCCTTCGAAGCGTCCGCCCGGCATCTGAACTTCAGCCGCGCCGCCGACGAGCTGTCGGTGACGCCCGGCGCCGTCAGCCAGCAGATCCGCCTGCTGGAGGACATCGTCGGCGCGCCTCTGTTCCGGCGCGAGCCCAAGGGCCTGGCCCTGACTGATCTGGGCCGCGCCTCGATCCCGCTGCTGCGTGAGGGCATGGAGCGCCTGATGGACGCCTCGGCCCTGCTGCGCGAGCCGCCCCGCAAGAAGCAGATCAGCGTCAGCGTGGCGCCCTCCTTCGCCGCCAAATGGCTGATGCCGCGCATGGACCGCTTTCACGCCGAGCACCCGGAGGTGGAGGTGTGGATCTCGGCCGATATGGAGCCGGCGGACCTGTCGGACGGCACCGTGGACGTGGCGGTGCGCTACGGCCCCGGCGGCTACGCCAACGCCCATGTGGACCTGCTGATGACAGAACAGGTGCTGCCGGTCTGCGCCCCCGGCCTGATGAACGGCGACAAGCCCATCCGAAAACCCGCCGACCTGATCCACCATGGCCTGCTGCACGACGTGTCCTCCGACGCCGATCCGGGGCGGCCGGACTGGGCCATGTGGCTGAAGGCGCGCAAGGTGCGCCATCCCGATCCGCGGCGGGGATCACGCTTCTCCCAGTCCAGCCTGCTGATCGAGGCGGCGGTGGCGGGGCGCGGCGTGGCCCTGGCCAAGCGCACCCTGGCCCAGGCGGACCTGAGCGCGGGACGGCTGATGGCGCCCTTCCCCGACGGCAGTCAGACCGTGGGCTTCGCCTATCACATCGTCACCCCGCGCGACCGACCGGCCTCGCCCAGCGCCAGCGCCTTCGCCGACTGGCTGAAGCGCGAGGCGGTGGATCACGAGAACAACATGGATCAGCTTTAGGCCACGTCCCCGGCCCTCAGCCGCCCCAGCGCCCAGCCGGCGGCGTCGCGCACCACCGGGTCCGGATCCTCCAGCAGGCGTTCTGCCGACGGGATCAGGGCGGGATCGCCGCTGTTGCCGATGGCGTAGAGCACATTGCGCACGAAGCGGTCCCGGCCGATGCGCTTGACCGGGCTTTTGGCGAACAGGGTGCGGAAGGACGCGTCATCCAGGGCCGCCAGATCAACCAGACGGGGTGCGCTCAGACTGTCCCGGGCATGCAGCCGCGCCTCGTGCGCCCCCTGGGCGAACTTGTTCCACGGACAAACCGCCAGACAATCGTCGCAGCCGTAGATGCGGCTGCCTGCCGCCGCGCGGAATTCCTCCGGCCACGGCCCGGCGAACTCGATGGTCAGATAGGACAGGCAGCGGCGCGCATCCAGCTGGAACGGGGCGGGAAAGGCGTTGGTGGGACAGGCGTCCAGACAGGCCCGGCAAGAGCCGCAATGCTCGTCCTCCGACGGGTCGGGCTCATAGTCCGCGGCCGACAGAATGACCCCCAGGAACAGCCAGTTGCCGTGGGTGCGGCTGAGCAGATTGGTGTGCTTGCCCTGCCACCCCAGACCCGCGCGCTGGGCCAGCGGCTTCTCCATCAGGGGGGCGGTGTCCACGAACACCTTCACCTCAGCGCCCGACCGCACGGCCACGATGCCGGCCAGCTGCTTCAGCCGACCCTTGATCAGCTCGTGATAGTCGTCGCCCCGGGCATAGACCGAGATATAGCCCGCCGAGCGGTCCTCCATCTCCGGCAGGGGATCATGCCCGGGGCCGTAGTTGAGGCCCAGGACGATGGCGGTGCGGGCATCCGCCCACATGGCGGTGGGATGGGCGCGGCGCGCCAGGGTCGTCTCCATCCAGCCCATTTCGCCGTGGCGGCCCTGCTCGACGAAATGGGCCAGCCGCTCGCCCGCGCTCCAGGGCGCGGACGCTGATGCGAAGCGGCAGACGTCGAAGCCAGGTCTTTTGCCCGGCGCCGGATCTCGTCTCGGGGGTCCCTGGCCATGGGGCGCGATAGCGCGCGCGGCGGCGGAAAGCTAGAAATCCAGATCCGCGTAGTGCACCGGCGGGGCCACGCCGGGGAAGCGGTCGCCCAGCAGCGGCCGGAACGACGGCCGCGACTTGATCGGCACATACCAGGCCTTGAGCGCCGGGAACGACGCCCATGGCATCTCGCTGAAATAGTCCATGACCGAGAAGTGCGCGGCGGCGATCAGGTCGGACTGAGTCATGCGGCGCCCGGCCAACCAGTCACGGCCTTGCAGCAATTCTTCCAGTTCGCCCAGATGATGACGCAGGGCCTCGCGCCCCTGACGCAGGCTGCGCGCGTCGGGCGGGCCCAGTTTCAGGATCGCCTTCTCCAACCGCTCGTGCAGCAGCACGGCGTTGACCTCGTCATTGAAGCGGCGCTCGAACCAGGCGGTCAGGCGACGGGTCTCGGCCCGTTCCACCGGGTCGACAGGCATCAGCAGCGGGCCCCGCGCGCTGTCCTCGATCCAGCCCAGGATCGCGCCCAGTTCGCACAGGGTCAGGGTGCGGCCGTCGAGCAGGGTGCGCACCACCGGCGGCATGCCGGTGGGATTGACCTGGTTCAGGATGCAGTCCGACTCCCACGGCTTGACCGGGCTTTCGCTGAACTCGACCCGCGCCTCGCCCAGCGCCAGGCGCGCGGCGCGCGAGGCCGGATCGAACGGGTAATGCAACAGGGCGGCGACTGGCGAAGACATGGTCGAACCCATGCGCCCGTCGTCCTTAATCCCGCGTTTACTCCGTCACCGGGACGCCGGTGGAGGCTCCGCATCGCCCTTGACCCCGCCATGGCCGCGGGTGCGGCCGCGCGGGTCTGGATGGATCAGGATGTCGGCGCCAGGGAAGACCTTCAGAATGCGGGCCTCGGCCTCCACCACAACGCCGTGGGCTGCCTCCAGCGTCTGGTCGGGCTCAAGGTCCACATGCATCTGGATCATCAGCACCGGTCCGGCCAGGCGAGTGCGCAACTGATGCACCCCGCCGATGCGAGGATCAGCCAGCACGGCGGCGACGATGCGCGCGCGGGTCTCGTCGTCCACGCCCTTGTCCATCAGATGGTCCGCCGACCCCTTCAACATCCCCAGTGCGCCCCAGAACAGCCAGACGGCGACCACGAGGCCTGCCGCCGCGTCCAGTCCGGCTGCGCCCAAGAAAGCGCCGGACGCCACACCGATCAGCACCACAACGTTGGCCCCCAGGTCGGCGGCGTAGTGGGCCCGGTCACCCCGCACCGCCAGCGAACCCGTGGCGCGGATAGTCCGACTCTGCAGCCACACCAGACCCAGGGTCACGGCGATGGAGACGATCATCACCCCCACAGCCCAGCCGCCCGCCGTGATCGGGCGCGGGTCAACCATGCGCTGGATGGATTCCCAGGCGATGAAGACCGCCGAGGCGAACACCAGGCCCGCCTGCACCAGGAAGGCGAGCGCCTCGGCCTTGCCGTGGCCATATCGGTGCTCGTGATCGGGCGGGATGGCGGCCCAGCGCACGGCGAAAAACACCGAGAGCGACGCGATCAGGTCCAGCGCCGAGTCCGCCAGCGACGCCAGGATCGACACCGAGCCCGAGGCGCCCAGGGCGAAGGCCTTGATGGCGATCAGGAACACCGCCACCCCGACCGACAGGGTCGTGATACGGCGGTTGGCGGCGTGGCCGTCTTCAGGCGTCGAAGTTGCGATCATCGGACGTCTTGTGGCGCAACAGCGGGGGTGCGCGCAACCGAACGCCGAATGAGGTGAAAAATTCCAACGCCGGTCATGAAATCGCCTGCTGCAGGGAACAGTTTATCAATGTTGATCGACCTAGGTAGGTCAACCGCACGAAGGTCGCAGGACAAGGGAGCCGTCATGGAGACCGCCCAGCGAAACTGGATCGGCCGTAATGAGGCCCTGGACCGCCTGGGGGTGAAGACCCAGACGCTCTACGCCTATGTCAGTCGGGGACGGATCACCGCTCGCCCAGATCCTGAAAATCCCAGACGCAGCCTTTACGCCGCCGACGACGTGGCGCGGCTGTGCGACGGCTCGCCCGCGCCCGCCGCCCCGGCTGTGATCGGCGGCTCGCCGGTGCGCGGCGAGGCGACGGTGCAGTCCTCGGTGACCGCCATCATGGGGGGGCGCCTGTTCTACCGGGGCCGCGATGCGATCCAGTTGGCCGAGCACGCCACGCTGGAGGACGCGGCCCGGGTGCTGTGGAACGCCCGCGACGGCAATCCCTTCGCCACGCTGAAGCCCCGTATCGACGTGGCCTACGCCGGGCCGTCCCGCTCCCGCCTGCTGCAGTTCATCGCCCGGCGCGTGGACGAGGACCCGCCCGCCGCCGGCCGGGCCCAGCGTGACCTGACCATCGAATGCGCCGGAGTGCTGAGCGAGATGGTCGACGCCATCGTCGGCATGGGCCCGCGCCTGCATCTGCATCAGCGTCTGGCCCGCGCCTGGAAGATCCCCGAGCTGGATTCCGGCATCCTGCGCCGCGCCCTGGTCCTGTCCGCGGATCACGAGCTGAACGGCGCCGTGCTGGCCACACGGGCCGTGGCGGGCACGGGCGCCAGCCCGGCCGCCGCCGCCATGGCGGGCCTGGCCGCCCTGACCGGCCCGGACGTCAGCCGCCAGCTGTCCGCCGCCAGCGCCCTGGTGCTGGACGCCCGGCGCGACCCGGAGGACACCATGCGCCGCCGTATGGATCAGGACGGCCGCCTGCCCGGCTTCGGGCACGAGCTTTACCCCGACGGCGACCCCCGCGCCGCCGCCCTGCTGGCCGCCGCCGACCTGCCCCGCGATCTGGCGGGTCTGGTGGAGGCGGGCGAGCGGGCCACCGGCCTCAAGCCGTCCTTCGACCTGGCCCTGGCCCTGATCGTGCGGCGCTTCAACCTGCCCCGCGACGGCGCCTTCGACCTGTTCGCCATCGGGCGATCGGCAGGGCTCCTGGCCCATGCGCTGGATCAATTGCTGGAGGGGGCGCCCATCCGCGCACGCCTGCGCTATGTGGGCGTCGAGCCGGGCGCGCACTGACGGGCGCCGGGACCATCTGACTATTGAACGGGGGTTCGCCGCATGGGCGACTGGTTGATTGCTCTGCTTCTCGGCATCGTCGAGGGGCTGACCGAATTCATTCCTGTCTCGTCCACCGGCCACCTGCTGTTGCTGGGCCACTTCCTGGGCTTCGAAAGCACCGGCAAGACCTTCGAGGTGGTGATCCAGCTGGGCGCTTTGCTGGCAATCGTCACTGTCTATCTGCGCCGCCTGTTCGAGCTGGCGACCCGGTGGCCCCATGATCGCCAGGCGCGGCACTTCCTGATCGGCCTGCTGGTCGCCTTTCTGCCGGCCATGGTGATCGGCGTGTTCATGTACGACACCATCAAGAATGTGTTCTTCGAGACGCCGGTGATCATCTGCGTCTCGCTGATCCTGGGCGGCTTCGTCCTGCTGTGGCTCGACAGGCGACCAATGACGCCGGTGCATCTGGACGCCGCGAAATACCCCATGCGCATGTATCTGATCATCGGCGTGGCCCAGTGTCTGGCCATGGTCCCCGGCGTATCGCGCTCGGGCGCCACCATCGCCGGCGCCTTGCTGCTGGGCGCCGACAAGCGGTCGGCGGCGGAGTTCTCGTTCTTCCTGGCCTTGCCCACCATGGGCGCTGCCGTTGCGTATGACCTGTTCCAGAACCGCGCCGTGCTGGACTTCTCGGACTTCGGCCTGATCGCCGTCGGCTTCATCGCCGCCACCATCACCGCCTTCCTGACGGTCAAGGCGGTGCTGGCCTTTGTGACCCGGCATGGCTTCGCGGTCTTCGCCTGGTGGCGAATCGTCGTGGGAACCGTGGGCCTGGCAGGCCTGTGGCTGACTGGCGCGCTTTAGGCCGCGGCCGGTTCGGCGAACTGGCCGCCCCGGCGATATAGCCACAGGTAGGACGGGGCGATGACCTCCATCCCCGTCGGCATGATGCCAAGGGCGGCAAAGCCCTCGGCGCCGTCCGGAACCACGTTGTCGGACTGCAGCATCAGCACCTGGTCGCGCGTCAGGGGCGGAGCGATCCCGAACAGCTCGCTCACTTGCATCACCGAGCCCATGGCTCGCGCCAGCGGGAACGGCAGGGGCAGCAGAACTTTTTCCCGGTGCGTTTCACGCAGGATCAACTCCAGGATCTCCCGGAAGCTGTAGATCGACGGCCCGCCCAGCACGAAGGTGCGCCCGACGAATTCGGGACGCGTCGCAGCCGCAGCAATGGCGTCGGCCACATCGCCGACATGGACCGGCTGGAACCGCGTGTTTCCGCCGCCGATCAGAGGCAAGGCCGGGGACATGGACGCCATGGCGGCGAACCGGTTCAGGAAATCGTCCTCGGCGCCGAACACCACCGACGGGCGCAGGATCACGGCGCCGGGAACATGCTGACGCATGATCGCCTCCGCCTCGGCCTTGGAGCGGGCGTAGGCGGATGGCGAGTCGGCGTCCGCGCCGTTGGCAGAGACCTGCACCAGCCGCGTGATGCCGTTGGCGGCGCAGCCTCGGCGATGTAGCGAGCTGCGTCCACGTGCATGGCCTGGAACCGGCGGGTGTTGAAGGTGCCGACCAGATTGACCACGGCGTCGGCGCCACGCAGCGCCGCCTCCACGTCCGCCTGCCGGGTCACATCGCAGCGCATCAGCTGGATCTGGCCCACGTCGCCCAGCGGGCGCAGATCATGGGCTGTATTCGGCTTCCTGACGGCCACGCGGATGCGCCAGCCCAGCCGCGCCAGTTCGCGCACGGCCTGGCCACCGATGAAGCCCGAGCCGCCGAAGACGGTGACGAGTCTGGACGATGCGGTCATGACAAATGCTCCGGGCCGACGCTCTGTGCCGGAATTGATCGCGTTCGGCGCGCCGGGGATAGACCAAGCCATCGGCCCCCGCAACGCGCGCACGGCCCGTTATGCGCAATATGATCAGAACCGCCATTGACCGCACGTTTTCCCTGCCTTAAGGGTCCGCGCCTTCCGAGGGGAAACCTTCGGGCCCAGGTGGCGGAATTGGTAGACGCGCTGGCTTCAGGTGCCAGTGATCGAAAGGTCGTGGAGGTTCGAGTCCTCTCCTGGGCACCATATTTTTCGGCGGCGCCGTGTCTTGGGACGCGGCGCCGTTCGTCTATGATGATCCGGACAAAGCGCACCGGATTCTGTACGAGGCCCTCATGACCGTTCACCTGCACGAAGGCGACCTGCCCGGCGATCTGGATCTGGGCCCGGTGGTGGCGGTGGATTCCGAGACCATGGGCCTGCGCCACAACCGCGACGATCTGTGCGTGGTCCAGCTGTCGTCCGGCGACGGCGACGCCCATGTGGTCCGACTGAAGCGTCCGGCCTACGACTGCCCCAATCTGAAGCGGGTGCTGGCGGATGGCAATGTCCTCAAGCTGTTCCACTTCGGCCGCTTCGACATCGCCATGTTCGAGAACCATCTGGGGGTCGAGACGCGCCCGGTCTATTGCACCAAGATCGCCTCCAAGCTGGCCCGCACCTATACGGACCGCCACGGCCTGAAGGATGTGGTGCGCGAACTGGCCGGGGTGGAGCTTTCCAAGGCCCAGCAGTCCTCGGACTGGGGCGCCGAAGTGCTGAGCCCCGAGCAGTTGACCTATGCCGCCTCCGACGTGCTGCACCTGCATGTGGTGCGCGACCGGCTGGACACCATGCTGGCGCGCGAGGGCCGCACCGAGCTGGCCCAGGCCTGTTTCGACTTCCTGCCTGTGCGGGCCCGACTTGATCTGCAAGGCTGGGAAGACGCCGACATCTTCGCCCACACCTGATCATGGCCGATCCCACCCCCAGCGATGACCTGAAGGCGGCGGACGAGCGCCGGGTTGTTCTGGCGGGCCGACAATGGCGCGCGCGCTCACGACGGGTCATGCTGCTTCGTCGCGTCCTGCCCCTCATCATCGCCGTGCTGGCGGGCGGCACCGCCCTGTGGGTCGGAACCCGGTCCATCATCGCGGGGGTCGAACGCAGCCGGGTGGAGTCCCGCGAAGTGCGCCTGTCCAACCCCATGTTCCACGGACAGGACGAGCAGGGCCGCTCCTTCGTCATCGGCGCGGCCCAGGCGGTGCGCGATCCGGACACCGGCATGTTCCGGCTGGACGCCCCGGTCATGCGGCTGACGCTGGAGGCCGGCAAGACCAGTGAACTCTCGGCCGGGCATGGCCTCTATGACGAACCGTCCCGCACACTGATCCTGCGCGGACAGGTGATCATCGAGGACGGCGGCGCGGGCTTTCGCTTCGTCACGCCCGAGGCCGTTGTGGACACGCGCACCGGCGTCGTCACCGGCGACAAGGGCATCCAGGGCGTCGGCGCCCTTGGAACAATCGACGCGTCGTCCTATGCCATCTACGAACAGGGCGGTCGGGTCGTGTTCAGCGGCTCGGGCGATGATAAGGTCCGGACCACGATCAACACCGGCGGGGCCGGATAGGGAATCATGATCATGCGGCGCATGACAATCGCACTGACGGCGGCCGTTCTGGCGGTGAGCGGTCTGGCCACCGCCGGCTGGACCCAGATTTCGCGCAGCAGCGACCCGTTCATGATCAATGCGGACGACGTCGAATTCGACGAACAGCGGGGCCTGATCAGCTACATCGGCCGGGCGGAGGCCATGCAGAGCGAGAACCGCCTGCGCGCGGGACGCTTCGACGTCTACTACAGCCGTTCCGGCGAGCAGGGCTCCTCCGCCGTCACCAGCATGGGCGGCCTCAATCGCATCGAGGCCATCGGGGATGTCTACTTCGTCACCCCCGAACAGGTGGTCCGCGGCGATCGCGCTGTCTACACCGCCGCCAGCGACACCCTGGTCGTCTCCGGAGACGTGATCCTGCGCCAGGGCGACAACGTCATGACCGGCTCCAATCTCAGCATCAACATCGGCACCGGCCGCGCACGCATGGAAGGCGCGCCGACCGGAAACGCCGGACGCCGGGTGCAGGGCGTCTTCTATCCTGACCGGGACTGAGCCGGCTTTTGGCGCGCAAGGAACTCTCAGCCCTGAACCGTCCGCCCCGGCCGAGGCGCGCCTCCAGGGCCGCCGCGTCGCTTGATGCCGCGCCTGAGAGGGCGACTGCGGCCTCGCCCGCCGATCGTCGCAAGGGGCTGAGTGTGGAGAACATCGCCCGGTCGTTCGGAAAGCGTCAGGTGGTGCACAACGTCTCGCTGCACGTGAACCGGGGCGAGGTGGCCGGGCTTCTGGGTCCCAACGGGGCCGGCAAGACCACCTGCTTCTACATGATCACCGGCCTGATTCCGGCCGATTCCGGCGCCATCTGG
Source organism: Brevundimonas abyssalis TAR-001 (assembly GCF_000466985.1). Lineage (GTDB taxonomy): Bacteria > Pseudomonadota > Alphaproteobacteria > Caulobacterales > Caulobacteraceae > Brevundimonas > Brevundimonas abyssalis. The sequence continues at coordinate 16,434 of NZ_BATC01000038.1, read as the reverse complement.
CTGGACGGCGAGGACATCACCCGCCAACCCATGTACCAGCGGGCGCGCATGGGTCTGGGTTATCTGGCTCAGGAAGCCTCCATCTTCCGAGGCATGACGGTCGAGCAGAACGTGCGGGCGGTGGTGGAGCTGAACACCGCTGGCGAAAAGGCGGTTTCCGAAGAGGTCAGCCGCCTGCTGGAAGAACTGCACATCGACCATCTGCGCGAGGCCCCGGCCACGGCCCTGTCGGGCGGTGAACGCCGCCGGGTCGAGATCGCCCGCGCCCTGGCCGGAAAGCCGTCGTTCATGCTGCTGGACGAGCCTTTCGCCGGAATCGACCCGCTGGCCATCGCCGACATCCGCCAGGTGATCCGCTATCTGGCCGATCGCGGCATCGGCGTGCTGATCACCGACCACAACGTGCGTGAGACCCTGGACATCATCGACCGGGCCTCCATCATCCACGGCGGCGAGGTGCTGTTCGAGGGAACGCCCGGCCAGATCATCAGCGATCCCGACGTCCGCCGCGTCTATCTCGGCGACCTGTACGGCTGATCTCGAGAGGTCCAGGGCACGCCCGCGCTGGCCTTTTGGCCGCGCCTCCTATATGAGGCCCCCGCCTCCCCGATCCGCAAATCCAGCGGCCCGAACGGACCGAGCCGGTCCGCGCGCCCGCCTTACACGTCTGAATCATCGCCATGAACCTTCGTAACGTCGCCATTATCGCCCACGTCGACCACGGCAAGACCACCCTTGTGGACCAGCTGCTGGCCCAGTCCGGCGTCTTCCGAGCCAATGAGGCGACGACCGAACGCGCCATGGACTCCAACGACCAGGAGCGTGAGCGCGGCATCACCATCCTGGCCAAGGCCACCTCGGTGTTGTGGAACGGCAAGGCGGGCGAGACCCGCATCAACATCATCGACACCCCCGGCCACGCCGACTTCGGCGGCGAGGTGGAGCGGATCCTCGGCATGGTGGACGGCTGCGTCCTGCTGGTGGACGCCGAGGAAGGGGTCATGCCCCAGACCAAATTTGTGCTGACCAAGGCCCTGAAGATGGGCCTCAAGCCGATCCTCTGCATCAACAAGGTCGACCGCCCCCACGCCGACCCGGACCGGGTTCACCTTGAGACCATCGACCTGTTCTCGGCCATCGGCGCCAGCGAGGAGCAGCTGGACTTCCCCCACATCTACGCCTCGGGCCGCGACGGCTGGGCGACGCTGGACCTGAACCAGAAGTCGGACACCCTGGCTCCGCTGTTCGACCTGATCGTCGAGCACGTGCCGCCGGCGCCGGTGGCCCTGAACGTCGACAAGCCCTTCCAGATGCTGAACGTCCTGATCGAGTCCGATCCGTTCCTGGGCCGCCTGCTGACCGGCCGTATCGAGAGCGGCAAGGCCGTGGCCGGCATGGCCATCAAGGCCCTGGACCGCGACGGCAAGCAGATCGAACAGGGCCGCATCACCAAGGTGCTGGCCTTCCGCGGCCTGAAGCGCCAACCGGTGGAAGAGGGCGCCCAGGCCGGCGACATCGTCGCCATCGCGGGCATGTCCAAGGCCACCGTGGCCGACACCCTGTGCGCGCTGGAAGTCACCGAGGCCCTGCCCGCCCAGCCCATCGATCCGCCGACCATCTCCATGACCGTGGCGGTCAACGACAGTCCTCTGGCCGGCCGCGAGGGCGACAAGGTGCAGAGCCGGGTCATCCGCGACCGCCTGCTCAAGGAAGCCGAGTCCAACGTGGCCATCCGCGTCACCGAGACCCCGGGCGCCGACGCCTATGAGGTCGCCGGACGCGGCGAACTGCAGCTGGGCGTTCTGGTCGAGAACATGCGCCGTGAAGGCTTCGAGCTGTCCATCTCCCGCCCCCGCGTGGTCTATCAGACCGGCGAGAACGGCGAGCGGCTGGAGCCTATCGAGGACGTGGTCATCGACGTGGATGACGAATACTCCGGCGTGGTCATCGAAAAGCTGTCGGCACGCAAGGCCGAGCTGAAGGACATGGGCCCGTCCGGCGCCGGCAAGACCCGCGTCCAGCTGATGTGCCCCTCGCGATCGCTGATCGGCTATCAGGGCGAGTTCCTGACCGACACCCGCGGCTCCGGCGTCCTGAACCGCGTGTTCAGCCACTACGAACCCTACAAGGGCGCCATCGAGGGCCGTCTGAAGGGCGTGCTGGTCTCCAACTCCGACGGCGAGACGGCGGCCTTCGCCCTGTGGAACCTGGAAGATCGCGGTGTCATGTTCGTGGGCGCCGGTGAGAAGACCTATCAGGGCATGATCATCGGCGAGAACAGCCGGTCCGACGACCTGGACGTGAACCCCATCAAGGGCAAGCAGCTGACCAACGTGCGCGCTTCCGGCAAGGACGAGGCCGTTCGCCTGACCCCGCCGCGCCGCCCCTCGCTGGAACAGGCCATCGCCTACATCGAGAGCGACGAACTGGTCGAGGTCACGCCCAAGTCCATCCGCCTGCGCAAGCAGGTGCTGAACCCCTCCTTCCGCAAGAAGCGCGTGAAGGAAGACTGAGACTAAACGACGTTCAGGCTGTCCCGGAATGAAACCCGGGACAGCCTTGGCGGGTTTCTCCTGTCGGTGGGGGCGCAATTTCACCCGCCACGGAGTGACACAATGCGTAAGACTCTTCTCACAACCGGCGCCGCCGTACTGGCGCTGACGGCCTTCCCCGCCACCGCCCAGGTGGTCGGAAACATCGGCGGCCAGGTGGGCGGTCAGGTCGGGGGGCAAGTGACGACCCCGCCGCTCGGCTCGACCATCGACCGCACCCGGGACCTGACCCGAGACACGGTGCGAGACACCGGCCGCATCACCCGCGACACGGCCCAGGACGCCCAGGACACGCTGGGACATACGCCTGACGTCGACGCCGAAGTCTCCGCCGACGCCCAAGCGGACGCCGGCGTCAACGCCTCCAGCGCCTCCGCCGATCTGGACGTCCAAGCTGGCGCCATGGTCCATGCATCCGACGGCGCCATGCTCGGCCATGTGGTGAATGTGACGCGCGACACCGCCGGCCGCGCACAGTCGCTGGCCGTGCGCACCGCTGACGGCGCCGTCCGCACCGTCCCGGCTGCGGGCGCCTCGGTTGAAGGCAGTGCGGTGGTCACGGCCATGACCGCAGCCGAGTTCGAGGCCATGCCTCAGTAAGGCCGCGTCTGCGGGGCGATGGCCCTACCCTGCTGCAATCTCCACACGGCCGCCTTGGCCTCGCCCCGGATCGATCAGGAATCGGTCGAATGGGGCGGGGCCAAGGTCATTTCTGGGCGTCCGAAACAAACCGAAATCTGCCGTGTTCACTTTTATGCGAGCACCTCCCGGCTCGCGAAACAGGAGATTTCATCATGATCCGCAAGACCGTTCTTCTGACCGGCGTCGCCGGCGCCTGATGTTCGCTGCACCGGCTTTCGCGCAGGACATGACCCAGGATCCGGCCACCGACCCCATGACCCAGCCCCCGGCCGCTGAAGCCGAAGCTACGACTGAACAGAGCGGCTCTGTCGCTCCGGGCGCCCAGGTGACGTCGTCGGACGGCGCTTCGCTCGGCATCCTTGAAGGCGCCGGCGTGGACGCCTCGGGTCAGCAGACCCTGCAGGTTCGGGCCGATGACGGCCAGCTTCGGGAAGCCCCCATCGACGGCGCCACGCTGGACAACGGAGCGGTGGTCCTGACCTGGACTGAAGCCGAGTTCGACGCGGCCCCCGCGGTCGCCGACGCGTCCTCGAACGTATCGGGCGCCGAGGCCCCGCTTCCGGGTGAAGGCGAAGTGACCGAGGAGCCCAAGCCGGAAACCGAGGCGCTGCCGGAACCCACGCCGGAAACCATGCAACCGGTCGAGGAACCCGAGGCCAAGTCCTGATCCGACTGACCGCGCATACGGAAAGGGCGGCTCTTTCGAGCCGCCCTTTTTGCTGTCTGAAGCTCAGTTCTAGCGTCGCTTTACGAGGCCCAGAATGAACAACAGGATGATCGCGCCGATCGTGGCCACGATGGTCGAGCCGATCCAGCCGCCCCAGGCGAAGCCAGTGCATTGGCGACGAAGCCGCCGATCAGGGCGCCGATGACTCCCACGATCAGATTCGTCAGCAGGCCGTGATTGCGGCCCATGATCTGTTCCGCCAACCAACCGGCGATGATGCCGATAATGATCCAGGCGATCCAACCCATTCCACCCATGTCGATTTCCTTCCGTTGATAAACGAGGTCGGCTCTGTAATGCGCCGAAGCGGTCAAGGTTGCCTGATTGCAGCCATATTGCACACTCGAAAGGTGAATCGCCTCCCGCACCGCGAGAAACCGGCATGGCCCTTGCCCCGTGACGGGCGAGCTGTCCCGTAGTGGAACAGCGGTCGCCAAACGAGGAGGGGCTCAACATGGCCACCGAAATCGATCTTCATCTGGGTCGCCGCCTGCGTCGCCGCCGTCGCCTGCTGGGCCTGACCCAACAGCAGCTGGCCGTACAGGTGGGCATCCGGTTCCAGCAGATTCAGAAATACGAATGCGGCGCCAACCGCATCTCGGCCGCTCGCCTGTGGCAGCTGGCCGAGGCGCTGGAGACGCCGGTCAACTATTTCTACGACGGCTTGTCCGAGGCGCTGGAGCGCAAGGATGCGGGCCCCGGCAATGGGCACGGCGGTGAGATGTTCTCCCGCAAGGAGACCATCGACCTGATCCAGGCCTACTACCAGCTCGGCGAGCGTCCGCGCCGTCGGCTGCTGGACCTGGCCAAGTCGCTGCACGCCACGCCGGAAACAGCCTGAACGCCTTAAGATCGTGACGCGTCGGCGGGCGCACTGTATGCCCGCCGGTCATGACCCCTTTTGAAGCCTTCGCCGTCGACCTGGCCCGCGCCGCCGCCGCCGTGACCCTGCCCCTGTTCCGCACCGACTGCGGCGAGGAGGACAAGGGCGAGCCCGGCGCCTTCGACCCCGTGACCCGGGCGGACCGGGACGCCGAAGCGGTCATGAGGCGGCTGATCACCGAACGCTTTCCCGATCACGGCGTCATTGGCGAGGAATACGGCGAGGATCGCCCCGACGCCGAATACGTCTGGATGCTGGACCCCGTGGACGGCACGCGCGCCTTCGTCGCAGGCCTCCCGCTCTGGACCACCCTGATCGCCCTGCGCCATGAAGGCCGCCCCGTAACGGGCGCCATCGCCCAGCCGGTGATGGACGAGATTTTTCTGGGCGGCCCGTCAGGCGCCCTACTGCTCAAGGGCGGCGATGCCCCCTCCCCGCTCAAGGTTCGCACCTGTCCCCGCCTGAACGACGCGGTCATCGCCACCACCGATCCCGACATCTTCACCGGCGCAGAACTGGGCGCCTGGACCCAGGTGCGGGCGACCGCGCGACTGGCCCGACTGGGCTGCGACGCCTACGCCTACGCCATGATCGCCGCCGGACGCATCGATCTTGTGGCCGAGACCAGCCTGAAACCGTGGGACTGGTCCGCCCTCGTCCCGGTGGTCGAGGCCGCAGGCGGCAAGGTGGTCAACTGGCGTGGCCAGACGCCGGATGACAGGGGTCAGGTTCTCGCTGTGGGCGACGAGGGCCTGATCGATCAAGCCCTGGTGACGCTCAGGCGCGCGGCGCTCTAAACCAATTCGGCGGATTCGGCCTGAACCTGCTGCGATCCCCGCGGCGCCAGATAGTCGGCCATGGCGTCGAATTCCCGCAGGAACGCGGCGCGAAGGTCATCCGTCTCCATGATCACCTCATGCCTGGCGCCGTCCACCTCCACATACCGCCCACGGCCGAGACGCTTGGCCGCCCAGCGGTTGGTCTGTTTCCAGACGATGGTGTCCTCTCCCGCCTGGACGATGGAGACCGGCATGGTCACCCGCTTCAGGGCCTTGGGTTTGAGGGCCCGCTCGCCCGCATCGAAGGCGAAGGCCAGCCAGCCCCAGGTCGGCCCACCCAGCGCCAGATGCGGGCAGGCGTAGAGCTGCTGGCGCCAGAGCTCATAGCGGCTCTCATCGCTGGTCAGGGCGTCGGTCTCGAAGGTGTGGTCGAACGGATCGTCCGGATCATCCAGCACATAGTCGCCGGCCTTGCCGTGGCGCAGGTTCCACTTCACCGCCATCTTGGCCGACCACAGGGATCGCTTGCCCGTGCGAATGCGCAGCATGGGGCTGGACAGCAGCGCGCCGGCGATGCGGGTCTCTCCAGCTTCGAGCGTCAGGAGGTTCAGGGCCGCGCCCATGGAATGGCCGATGGCGATCCAGGGCTTGGGCAGCCGCGCCTCGAAGGCGTCCATCAGTCGGGCGTAGTCGTCCAGAAATTCCTCCACCGCCCGGGCATGGCCGCGCAGCCGGTCGGGCAGAAGACGCGCCGAAAGGCCCTGGCCCCGCCAGTCATGGGCCAGCACGCAGAACCCCCGGGCCAGCAGATTGCCGATCAGTTCGAAATATTTCTCGATGGGCTCGGTCCGGCCCGGACTGATGATCACCGTGCCGCGCGGCGCGTCCTCGATGGACGGCGACGGTGTCCACAACGCCGCGCGCAAACGCAGCCCCCCGGCGCCTCGATACCACTCACCCACGCCGCCGGGAGGCGAAGACGCGCCCGGCACGCCCATCAGGGGGGCGTTCGCGGCGAAGGCCGCGGCGCGGTTGACGCCGGGGGCGGTGGAGGCGTTCATTCGGGTTTCCGGAATTTCAGGGTCATGCGGTCGCTTTCGCCGATGGCGTCATAGCGGCTGCGGTCAAACTCGGGGTCGGCGGGTTCGCCAGGCGGGGCGGTCATGCTGTTGGGCGGCAGAGTGTCCACGCCGAAGGGGTGGTCCTTGGTGTCTTCAGGGTTTGCATTGACCTCGCTGGACGCCACGAAGACGAAGCCCGCCTCGGCGGCCAGCTGCTTGACGAAGGCCTCCTGCACATAGCCGGTAGCTGCGGCCGGATCCTGATCGCCTCCCGAGGCTCCGCGGTGCTGCTCCACGCCGAGGACGCCGCCGGGCTTGAGGGCCGCATAGGCGTCGGCGAAGGCTTTCTCCGCGATGCCCGCCGCCATCCAGGCGTGGAGGCTGCGCAGGAACAAGGCCATGTCGATGGTTCCGGCCGGCGCCAGGGGGCCGCTGGTGGGGCCGAAGGCGCTGATCTCCACGTCTCCGTAGAGCCGCCGGTCCGCCGCGAAACGGCCCTCGAACCGCGCCATGACCTGACGCAGGGCGGGATCGGCGTCAGGACCGATCTCGAAGCCCGCCGCATACAGCCTGCCGCCGCCCCGGTTCAGGTATGGGGCCAGAATCTCGGTGTACCAGCCGACGCCGGGCCACATCTCCACCACGTGCATGTCCGGCTCAATGCCGAAGAAGGTCAGGGTCTCGACAGGATGCCGCCACTGGTCACGGCCGCGATCATGAACCCGCCAGGCCCCGGCCACAGCCCATTCCAGGCTCCCTTCCGGCGGCGGGGGCGGGCCTTGGGGTTCTCCTTCGGCGACCTCGGGCTCGGCGCCACGTCCGCAGGCGGACACCAGCGTCAGGCCGGCCAGGGCCGCCCCACCCGCCAGAAGCCGCCGACGCGAGGCGGACATCGCCTGATTCCAGGACCGATCAGCCATAAATCCCATGTGCCGCAAGACTCGCGTTTGCAGGCCGCCCCGACACGGCCACGGCCTTGGACTTAAAGCGGTTCACCATACCCGTCAAAGCGCGCCGTGACGCACCGGAACGATGATCACTCGGGCTTGCGGAAGCGCAGGGTCATGCGGTCGCTTTCCCCGATGGCGTCGAAGGCGGCGCGTTCGGCCTCGGTGAGCGTACGGCCGCCCTGTTCGGTGCGCCGCACCGGGGGCAGGGTCCAGACACCGAACGGGTGATCCCGATCATCCGCCGCATTGGCGTTCAGTTCGCTGCGGGCGTCCAGCTCGAAGCCGGCGGCCTGGGCCGCGCGGATGACATAGCTTTCGGGCACATAGCCGGTGGAAGCTGTGTCGGTGGCGTTCAGGCCTTCCTCGGCCCGGTGCTGTTCGACCGCAAGGATCCCGCCCGGCTTCAGGGCGCGGAAGAACTCGGCCATGTAGCGGTCCGTCAGGTCGGCGCGGGCCCAATTGTGGAATGCACGGGCAACCAGAACCACGTCGGCGGTCCCGTCCTCGACCCCCAGACCCGAGGCGGGCCCGAAATTCACGGCGCGGGCGGAGCCACCGAAGGCGGCCAGTTCCTGCTCCAGCCCGGCGCGGGCTTCGCGGGCGCGGTCCGAGACGGTGGGCGCTTCCAGGTCGATCCAGGCGGCCACGTACTCGCCGCCGGTGCGCTGGGCGTAGGGGGCCAGGATTTCCGTCCACCAGCCCGCGCGCCGGGCTCGATCTCCACCACCGTCAGCCCCGGACGCAGGCCCCAGAAGGTCAGGGCCTCATAGGGACGCCGGTGCTGATCCCGCGCAGTGTTGGCGGCGGCGCGAGTGTCAGAAGCGATGATGTCGGCCAGCACGGCGTCTTCGGCGTGAACCGGGGCGGCGGCCGAGCCGCGGGCGGGCGCATCCGGCGTCTGGGCCAGGGCGGCTGGCGCGGTCAGGGCGAGAAGGGCGGCGGCGAGGGTCAGGCGGCGCATAGGCGGTCTCCCAGTCATTGGACGGCGTCTCCGTTGCGCGCACCCTAAAGCCCCCTCGCCCTTGGGCAAGCGGCGTCTGACGAATTCGCGCCCAAGCCTCTTGCGGCGGATGTCGACCCTCCTATTTCAGTTCCCGAGAGCGCCGGTTCGCCGGGCTTTCACGGTCGCGGCGGGGCCCATCAGGGACCGCCAAAGGCCGACACCGTCCGTCCCCGGAAACGGGGCGGTTCAACCTTGCTGTGCATCAGGAGGATTGTAATGCGCACCATCGACTTCACCCCCCTCTACCGTTCCGCCGTGGGTTTCGACCGCATGGCCAATTTGCTGGAAAGCGCCGCGCGCACCGGCGAGCCGGGCGGCTGGCCGCCCTACAACATCGAGACGACGGGCGAGAACGCCTACCGGATCGAGATCGCCGTGGCCGGCTTCAAGCCCGACGAACTGAACATCGAGGTCAAGGAGAACCTGCTCACCGTCACCGGCCGTCGCACGGCCAATGACGAGACCGAGCGCACCTTCCTGCATCGCGGCCTGGCCGAGCGCGACTTCGAGCGCCGCTTCCAGCTGGCCGACTATGTGGTGGTGACCGAGGCTGGCCTGAACAACGGCCTTCTGACCGTCAACCTGAAGCGCGAACTGCCCGAGGCGCTCAAGCCCCGGCGGATCGAGATCAACGCCGGCCCGGCCCTGATCGAAGGCAAGGGCAAGAAGGCGGCTTAACGCCTGACGGCTTTCAAGACCTGGGAAGGGCGGTCTTCGGGCCGCCCTTTCTTATTCCGCGTCCAGCACCAGCCCGCGCACGCCATGAAGCTGGGCGGCCAGGAATTCGGCATGCCGGGTCTGGGCCCCGTGCAGGGCCGCGCGGCTGAGGTCGGCCTGGACCAGGATGGCCCGGCGCAGATCCGCGCCCGACAGGTCGGCGCCGCGCAGATGGGCTCCGGTCAGGTCGGCGGGCAGCAAGCGGTCCTGGGCGATCATCAACGGGCCCAGCTGGACCTCGCGGAGGTCCGCGCCGGTCAGGCGCGCGCCCTTGAGACGGGCGCCGCGCAAGTCCGCGCCACGCATCTTGGCCGAACGCAGGTCCGCGCCTTCGAGCTGAGCGCCCTGCAGCTGAACGCCCTCCATGTCGAGGCCGTAGAAGACGGCCCGCTTGGCCGACAGGCCGGTCAGGGTCAGGCCCCGGATCGTTTTCAGGCTGCGCAGGTCCACATCGTCGAACACCGAGGGCTGGCCCTTGGCGCCGCCCGTCTCGCACCAGATGGCGTGTTCGCGCAGCATGTCAGCGGCCGGCAGCTTGGACACCGGCGCGCCCGAGGATTTCTCGTCGGTCAGGGCCCCGGTCATGTCGGCCCCGTCGGCCCGCCACATGGCCCGCTTGGTGCCCACCAGCACCGCGTCCCGCAAGTCCGCCCCGGTCAGGTCCGCCCCTGACAGGTCCGCGCCCGCCAGATCCGCGCCGTTGAAATTCGCCTGTTTCAGATTGGCCCGGACCAGCTTGCAGTCTTTCATCACCGCGCCGGAGAAGTCGGCCGCGATGGCGATGATGCCGGTCAGCTTGGACCGCTCCAGATTGGCGCCCGACAGGTTGGCGCCCGACGCCCGCGCCCGGTCGCGCACCAGATGCTCCACCATGCGGAAGCCAAGCTTGGAATCCGCTGCGGCGATGGCGCCTTCGCGCAGGTCTGCCTCGAACAGGTCCGCCCCGGTGAGGTCCGCCCCGCGCAGGCACGCGCCGCGCAGGTCTGCCCGTCGGAGGCTGGCCTCGATCAGCAGCGCATCCTGAAGGTCGGCCCCGAACAACACCGCATTGTCCAGGCGAGTCCCGGTCAGGTCGCAGCCGGCCATATCCGCGGCCGAGAAGTCGGCGTCGGTCAGGTTGCGGCCCTTCAGGCTCAGGCCCGACAGGTCCATCCAGGTGAACACCGCGCGTGCGCCGCCCGGCTTCGCCTGCCATAGCCGGTCGTGCCGGGCGCAAATGGCGTCCAGTTCGGCCTGGGTCAGCCGCCGCCTGTTGGCGGGATCGATGGGAGCGGATTGCGCCGACATGCCCGGAACATGCCTGACCGCCGCTTAAGAAAGCGTTGGAATCCCGGTGCCTATTCGGTCAGCAGGCCCTGTTCGCGCAGGGCGTCGGCCAGGGGGCCGGGCGCGGTCCACAGCCGGGTGTATCCCGCCTCGCCCAGCCGCTTCAGCTCGGTGGCCAGATCCGCCTTGGCCGAGGCGGCGAACTGGCCGTCGAAGCTGTCGCCGTTTTCGCTGATCCGGACCATGGGACGGCCCGACTCCAGCCGGTGCAGATAGCCTTCATACAGGATCGCCGCCTCGTCGCTGAGCACGCCGGTCTCGACCTCGAGCCCCTTGGCCCTGACCCGTTCCACCCCGCGCCCCGCGGCAAAGGGGGACGGGTCCAGACAGGCGATGACCACCCGTTCGACGCCGGCCTCGATGAGGTACTGCGCGCAGGAGGTGCGGCCCGACGACCGGGCTCCGCACGGCTCCATGGTCACATAGGCGGTGGCGCCCTTCGCCCTGTCGCCGGCGGCGGGCACGGCCTGCTCCTCCGCATGGGGACGGCCGCCGGGCGCTGTGGCGGCCTCGGCGACCATCTCGCCGTCCTTGACCACGACGCAGGCCACCGCCGGATTGGGCCAAGTCTTGCCCATCTGGTCCCTGGCCAGGCCGATGGCCCGGCGCATGAATTCCTGATCGCGTGCTTCGCTCATGACAGGGCCGGCAGAGCCTGGGCCCTGTCCTCATCCAGATAGCGGGCCGAAACCGGCTTCAGCTCGGCGTCCAGTTCGATGTCCAGCGGGTTGCCGGTGGGGATCTCCACCCCCACGATGCGGTCGTCAGGCACGTCGAACAGGTGCTTGACGATGGCCCGCAGTGAATTGCCGTGGGCGGTGACCAGCACGTCCTCCCCCGCCTTCAGGCGGGGCGCGATGGCGCTGTTCCAGTAGGGCAGAACCCGCTCCAGCGTGATCTTGAGGCTTTCGGTGTCGGGAATGTCCTGCCCGGCGTAGCGGGGGTCCGTCGTGAAATCGAATTCGCCGCCGGGCGCCAGCGGCGGCGGCGGCGTGTCATAGCTGCGCCGCCAGATCTTCACCTGCTCCTCGCCGTGCTTTTCGGCGGTCTCGGCCTTGTTCAGCCCGGTCAGCCCGCCGTAGTGCCGCTCGTTCAGCCGCCAGTCCTCGATCACCGGCACGTCCTTCAGGCCCGCCGCCTCCAGCGCCATGGCGCCCGTGCGCTTGGCCCGGTTCAGCACCGAGGTGAACATCACGTCGGGCTTGAAGCCCGCCCTGGCGATCAGCTCGCCGCCGCGCGTCGCCTCGGCCTCACCTTGGTCGGTCAGGTCCACGTCCACCCAGCCGGTGAAGCGGTTCTCCAGGTTCCACTGGCTCTGGCCATGTCGCAGCAGGATCAGTCGGGGCATCGGTGTCTCCAGTTGGACCTGACCGGGTAGGACCGGCGCGGGCGGGGGTCAACCCGCAAGCGCGGCGCGGCGTCGTCCGCTCCTTGCGATGTTGTGGCCCGCGAAACGGCCCTGCTATAGCGGGAGCCATGCGGAACCGACTGTTCTTTCCCCTCATGGCGCTGATCGCCGTCGCCATGGTCGCCCTGGCGCTGAACTGGCCCGAGGGCGAGGCTGGACGGGGCGTGGCGACAACGCCCGCCGACGCGCCGCCGGCTGCACCCGCCGGCTGACGCCCTTGCGAGGGACCCATGCTGAAACCTCGTCCCGGCCTGGCTCCCGACACCGCTGACTACGAGACCCACCCTTGGTGAATCCTACGGGGTTCCGAGAGTACGACGCCCGCTGGATCCTGGGATCGGAGATCAACCTCCTCGGCTTGCAAGCCCTGGGCCTCGGACTGGCGACCTATGCGCACGAGATCAGAGCCAGGCCGAGCATCGTGGTGGGCCACGACTTCCGGTCCTATTCCCAGAGCGTCAAACAGGCCCTGACGCTGGGCCTTATGCAGGGCGGCATGGAGGTGCTGGACATCGGCCTGGCCCTGTCGCCCATGGCCTATTTCGCCCAGTTCGCGCTGGACGCCCCTTGCGTGGCCATGGTCACGGCCAGCCATAACGAGAACGGCTGGACCGGGGTGAAGATGGGCGCCGAGCCGCCGCTGACCTTCGGTCCTGACGAGATGAGCCGCCTGAAGGCCATCGTGCTGAACGGCGACGGCGTCGCCCGCCCCGGCGGACGGCTGGAGCGGATCGAGGACTTCCGCGAGCAGTATCTGGATGAAGTCACCGCCGGGGTGACCCTGACACGGCCCCTCAAGGTCGTGGTCGCCTGTGGCAACGGCACGGCCGGCGCCTTCGCACCCGAAGCCCTGCGCAGCATGGGCGCCGAGGTCATCGAGATGGACTGCGATCTCGACTGGGCCTTCCCGAGGTACAACCCCAACCCCGAGGACCACGCCATGCTGGCGCAGATGTCCCGGCGGGTGCAGGAGACCGGCGCGGATCTGGCCGTGGGTTTCGACGGCGATGGGGATCGCTGCGGCGTGGTGGACGACACAGGCGAGGCGGTCTTCGCCGACAAGATCGGCCTGATGCTGGCCCGCGACCTGTCGACGCTGCATCCGAACGCGACCTTCGTGGTCGATGTGAAATCGACCGGGCTCTACAAGACCGACCCCGTGCTGGCGGAGCACGGCGCGACCACCGTCTACTGGAAGACCGGCCACAGTCACATCAAGCGCAAGGTCGCCGAGGCGAAGGCGCTGGCGGGCTTCGAGAAGTCGGGGCACTTCTTCTTCAATGCGCCCATCGGACGCGGCTACGACGACGGCATCGTGGCGGCGGGTGCAGTACTGTCCCTGCTGGACCGACATCCCGGCAAGCGGTTGTCACAGCTGAAGACCGCCCTGCCGAAAGCCTTCACCTCCCTGACCATGAGCCCGCATTGCGCCGACGAGGCCAAGTACAGCGTCGTCGAGGCGGTGCAGAAGGACTATCTGGCCCTGCACGCGGCCGGAGGCGAAATCCTGGGCCGCAAGGTAACCGAAGTGATCACCGTCAACGGCGCGCGGGTCCATCTGGAGGACGGCTCGTGGGTGCTGGTGCGCGCCTCCTCCAACAAGCCGGAGCTGGTGGTGGTGGTGGAAAGCCTGCGCTCCGAGGACGACATGCGCGACCTCTTCCACAGTGAGGTGAAGCCCCGCCTGGCCCGTCACGACGCCGTCGGCGCCTGGAATCAGGAAATCTAGAGCAGGTTCAGAAGCCCGATCAGGCCCAGCGCCAGCACACTCAGCAGGGCCAGCGACAGAACGGCGGCCAGAGCGGCGCGTGGCCCGGATCGGAGCACCGCGCGCAGGTCCGTGGTCAGGCCCAGCGCCGCCATGGCGATCACCGTCAGGACACCGGCCACGCCCGTGATCGGCCCGATCAGCGCCTCGGGGATCAGACCGAACGACCGTAGAGCCGCCATGGCGATGAAGCCGAGGATGAACCAGGGGATCAGGCGCGCCAGCCCGGGCTTCTGGCCCGCCCGATCCCGCGTGGTCAGGGCCAGCACGATGCACACCGGCCCCAGCATCAGCACGCGGGTCAGTTTGACCAGCGTGCCCACCTGCGCCGCCGCCAGCCCCATGGGCGCCACCGCCGCCAGCACCTGGGGCACCGCATAGACCGTCAGGCCCGCCAGCACGCCCGCATCGGTGATCGACAGGCCGAGCAGATCCGCCACCACCGGCAGCAACAGCACCATGCCGACACCTAGAACGGCGGTGAAACCGATGGCCGCCGACACCTCCTCGCCCTTCGCCCCGATCACGGGCGCCACGGCGACGATGGCCGAGTTGCCGCAGATGCCGTTGCCGCAGGCACCAGCAGGGCGGCGTTGCGGGTCAGGCCGCACCAGCGGCCCAGCCAGTAGCCCCCGGTCACGCCCACGGCGACCACCAGTACGATACCCAGCAACAGGGTAGGCCCCATGGCCGCCAGGGCCGGGGCGCTGAGCGAGGCGCCCAGCAGCACCACCGCCACCTCCAGCAGAAACCCCGCGCTGAACGCCACGCCCGCGCGAAAGGTCTCGGGCGGCGGCCAGAAGGTCCGCACGCCCGCGCCGATCAGGATCGCCAGCACCAGGCCTTCCAGCCAGATGCGGTCGAACACCTGCGTCTCGAAGCTTTGCAACCCCATGGCGACGGCGGCCACCACCAGGCTGAGCGCCACGCCAGGCGCCAGGGCCGTGATCCGGGTCAGGAGCGGGGGAAGGGTCATGGCGCGGCGGCCGTCAGCCCGCCGCCTTGACCGCCTCGGCGATCTCATCGACCACCGCATTCACCAGTTTGGCGTCGTCGCCTTCGGCCATGATGCGGATCAGAGGTTCGGTGCCCGAGGCGCGGACAACCACCCGGCCGGAGCCGTTAAGGCGCGTCTGCCCGGCGGCGATCGCGTCGGTGACGCCCTTGTCCGCCAAGGGGTTTCCGCCCGAATGGCGCACGTTCTTGAGTTTCTGGGGCACAGGCTCGAACTGGGCGGCCAGTTCGCTCATGGGCTTGCCGGACTCCACGAGCACGGCCAGCACCTGAAGCGCGGCGATCAGACCGTCGCCGGTGGTGGCGTGGCGGCTGAGGATCAGGTGGCCGGACTGTTCGCCGCCCACATTGAACCCGCCCTCGCGCATGCACTCCATGACATAGCGGTCGCCCACCTGGGTGCGCTCAAGCGTTAGGCCGTCGGCCTTGAGGACGCGCTCAAGGCCCAGGTTGGACATGACCGTGGCCACGATGCCGCCGCCGGTCAGGATGCCCCGTTTGGCCCAGTCGCGAGCGATCAGGGCCATGATCTGGTCGCCATCGATGACCCGGCCCTTTTCGTCGCACAGGGCCAGCCGATCGGCGTCTCCGTCGAGGGCGATGCCGATGTCGGCGCCGTAGCGCTTCACGGCCTCGGAGAGGGTGCGCGGATGGGTCGAGCCGCACTCCGCGTTGATGTTCAGACCGTTCGGCTCCACCCCGACCGGGAAGACGTCCGCGCCCAGCTCGTAAAGGGTGGTCGGGGCCACGCGATAACCAGCGCCGTTGGCGCAGTCCACGGCGATGCGCAGGCCGTTCAGGTTCATCTTTCTCGGGAAGGTCGCCTTGGCGATCTCCACGTAACGGGCCTGGGCGTCGTCGATGCGCTTGACCCGTCCCAGGGCGTCGGCGTCCGCCAGCCCCTGGCCCAGGTCTTCATGCATCAGGGCCTCGATCTTCAACTCCATCTCGTCGGACAGCTTGTATCCGTCCGGCCCGAACAGCTTGATGCCGTTGTCGGCGAAACTGTTGTGCGACGCCGAGATCATCACCCCCAGGTCCGCACGCATGGACCGGGTCATCATCGCGACGCCGGGTGTGGGCAAGGGACCGAAGGTGCGCACGTCCATGCCCACACTGGCGAAGCCCGCCACCAGAGCCGGTTCGATCATGTAGCCGGACAGGCGCGTGTCCTTGCCGATCACCACCAGATGGCGCCGGTCGTCGCCGGACATGAACAACTTGCCCGCCGCCAGACCGACGCGCAGCGCGACCTCGGCCGTCATGGGGTGGCTGTTGGCGCGGCCGCGAATGCCGTCGGTGCCGAAATAACGTCGCTTGCTCACGATCCCTCCGTTTTCGCCGGGAAACCTGGCGAAACGTCTTTTTAGTTGGCGGTCACGGCCTTTCGGTTAAAGCCGAAACGATCAGGCCCGCCCTTTGCACGCGGGCTTAACGCCAGGCGCGGCCTGTGCCAAGCAGCCTGAACCCTTCGTCTCGGGAGAATAGATCAAGCCATGTGCGGAATTATCGGCGTGACCGGGACGGCCCAGGCGGCCCCTCTGATGATCGACAGCCTGAAGCGCCTGGAATACCGGGGCTATGATTCCGCGGGCGTTGCGGCC
>NZ_BATC01000039.1 GCF_000466985.1 Brevundimonas abyssalis TAR-001 | reverse complement strand
GCAGGGCCTCCAGCTCGGCGGCGCGCGGCGACACATGGATGCGCAGGCCCACGACCGCCTGCTCCATGGCTGTATCGATGGGGCTGGCGGAATCGCCGAAGAAGCGCACCTCTCCGTCCGCCGCCTTGGCCCGCACCCGCACCAGCACCGCGGCGCCGGGCTCCAGCACCTCGCGGCAGGCGCGCAGCTGCTCGGGCGGGAACAGGCATTCGAACTCGCCGGTGGGGTCCGAGAAGGTGACGAAGGCGAATTTCTCCCCCGTCCGGGCGCTGGCCCGCTCCTGACGACGGCGCACCACGCCCGCCATGTTGAACGCCTCGTGCCCCGCCTCGGCCAGACCCAGGGCCTCGGCCACGAAAGTCACGCGCTTGCGGCGCTTCAGCACCTCGGCCATGTCCTCCAGCGGGTGACCGGACAGGTAGAAGCCGACGGCCGACAGTTCCTCGTCCAGCTTCTCCGGCCCAACCCAAGGCTCCACCGCCGCAAGTCGCGGCCGCGCGGCGCCGGCCTGATCCCCGCCGAACAGGCTGACCTGCGACGAGGCGCGCTCGGCGGCCACGCTCTGGCAATAGGCCATCAGCTTGTCGGCCTGCTCGAACAGCTGACGCCGGTTCGGATGGATGCTGTCAAAGGCGCCGGACCGGGCCAGGTTCTCCAGCGCGCGCTTGTTGACGCTGCGCGGATCGACCCGCTCGAGGAAGTCGAAGATGTCGGCGAACGGCCCGCCCTCCTCCCGCACGGCCTGCACGTGGCGCATGGCCTCCAGCCCCACGTTACGGATGGCGCCCAGCGCATAGAGCACCGCCCCCTTGCCCTCATCGTCAAAGGCCACGTCGAAATCGGCCGAGGAGGCGTTGATGTCCGGCGACCGGATCGGCACCTCGAAGCGCCGGGCGTCCTGATAGAACACCGCCAGCTTGTCGGTATTCGAGATATCCAGGCTCATGGAGGCGGCGAAGAACTCCACCGGATGGTTGGCCTTCAGCCAGCCGGTCTGGAACGAGATCATCGCGTAGGCGGCGGCGTGCGACTTGTTGAAGCCGTAACCGGCGAACTTGGCCACCAGATCGAAGATGCCGCCCGACTGCTCCTCCGGGACTCCCTTTTCCGACGCGCCCTTGGCGAAGCGCGCCCGCTGGAAGTCCATCTCCTCCTTTTTCTTCTTGCCCATGGCGCGGCGCAGCAGATCGGCCTCGCCCAGGCTGTAGCCGGCCAGGATCTGGGCGATCTTCATCACCTGCTCCTGGTAGATGATGACGCCGTAGGTCTCGGTCAGCACCTCGGTCAGGCTGGGGTGCAGATAGTCCACCTCGGCCCGCCCGAATTTGCGGTCGATATAGGTGTCGATCATCTCCATTGGGCCGGGTCGATACAGGGAGATCAGGGCCGTGATCTCCTCGATGGAGCCGCAGCGCATCTTGCGCAGGGTGTCGCGCATGCCTTGGGATTCCAGCTGGAACACCCCCACCGTCTGGCCCGAGGCCATCAGCTCATAGGTGCGCGCATCATCCAGCGGCAGGCGGCTCCAGTCCTGCGCCGCGCCCCGCCGCTCCAGATAGCCCCGCGCGCGGTCCAGCACCGTCAGGGTCTTCAGGCCGAGGAAGTCGAACTTCACGAGACCCGCCGGTTCCACCCATTTCATGTTGAACTGGGTGGCGGGAATGTCGGACCGCGGATCCTGATACAGCGGCACCAACTGGGTCAGCGGCCGGTCGGCGATCACCACCCCCGCCGCGTGGGTCGAGGCGTTGCGGTACAGCCCTTCCAGCTCCAGCGCCGTGTCCAGCAGGTGGCGCACCGACGCCTCGGCGGCCCGGGCCTCCTTCAGGCGCGGCTCGATCTCGATGGCCTGGGCCAGGGTTACCGGATTGGCGGGGTTGGCGGGCACCATCTTGGCCAGACGGTCCACCTGCCCCAGCGGCATCTGCAGCACCCGGCCCACGTCGCGCAGCACGGCCCGCGCCTGCAGGGTGCCGAAGGTGATGATCTGGGCCACCCGGTCGGCGCCGTAGTGCTGCTGGACGTAGGTGATGACCTCCTCTCGCCGCTCCTGACAGAAGTCGATGTCGAAATCGGGCATGGAGACCCGTTCGGGATTCAGGAACCGCTCGAACAGCAGGCCGAACCGGATGGGGTCAAGGTCGGTGATGGTCAGCGACCAGGCCACCAGCGACCCGGCGCCCGAGCCCCGGCCGGGCCCCACGGGGATGCCGTGGGCCTTGGCCCATTTGATGAAGTCCGACACGATCAGGAAGTAGCCGGGGAAGCCCATCTGCTGGATGATGGACACCTCCCACTCCAGCCGCGTCCAGTATTCCTCTTCGGGCGCCGCCAGCGTCAGGCCGTCCAGCCGGGCCTTCAGGCCCTCGCGAGCCTGGTGCGCCAGTTCGTCGGCCTCGTTGCGGCCCGCGCCGGTGTCGAACCGGGGCAGGATCGGCGCGCGGGTCTGCACCAGAAACGCACAGCGGCGGGCGATCTCTATGGTGTTGTCGCAAGCCTCCGGCAGGTCGGCGAACAGGGCCCGCATGTCGGCGGCGGGCTTGAACCAGTGCTGGCCCGTCACCCGGCGGCGGTCGTCCTGGCCGATAAAGGCCCCGTCGGCGATGCACATCAGGCGTCGTGGGACTTCGCCTGCCGCGCCTCGGCGTAATGGACGTCGTTGGTGGCCACCAGAGGCACGTCGCTGTCATAGGCCCAGCGCACCAGCCCGGGCTCGGCGGCCTTCTCGGCGTCCAGACCGTGCCGCTGCAGCTCCACATAGAACCGGTCGCCGAAGGCCGCCTTCATGGCGTCCAGCGCCGCCCGCGCCTCGGCGGTCTTGCCCCCCGCGAACAGACAGTCCACCGGCCCGTCCGGCCCGCCCGACAGCAGGATCAGCCCTTCAGCATGCTGCTCAACCAGCGACCACGGAACACCTGGCTCGGCCAGCGCCATGGAGCCCAGATAGGCCGCCGACGACAGCGCGCACAGGTTCAGCCAGCCAGTCTCGTTCTGGGCGATCAGGACGACCGTGGGCGTCTTCGCCCACCGCTGACTCATCCGCCCGCCGATCTCCAGAACGGGCAAGGCGCAGGCGATGATGGGCTGAACCCCGGCGTCCCGCGCCGCCTGGCTGAACTCCAGCGCCCCGAACAGGTTGGCCCGGTCCGCGACGCCCACGGCCGGCATGCCCTGGCCGGCCGCCAGCTGGCCCACCTTGCCCGCCTTGATCGCGCCTTCCAGCAGCGAATAGGCCGACTTGACCCGAAGATGGATGAACCCGTTACCGGCTTC
This sequence comes from Brevundimonas abyssalis TAR-001, assembly GCF_000466985.1. GTDB lineage: Bacteria > Pseudomonadota > Alphaproteobacteria > Caulobacterales > Caulobacteraceae > Brevundimonas > Brevundimonas abyssalis. Next base: position 22,994 of record NZ_BATC01000039.1, on the reverse strand, counting down.
GTGCGCCACGCCTTGCTCCGACACTCATGGGCCCGGGCGCGTCACGTCACCAGAAAAGCGACCTGCCAGACCACCCAGACGACCCCGGCGCACGATGCCAGAGACAGCGATTCCCGAACCAGACGTGTCATGCCTTATCCCCAGAAGTGATGTTCCGGGAATGTTCTATGTTCCGTCTTCGTTCACGTCAAGGGGCGGCGCACGTGGAAGGCGCCGTCTCTCCATGCATGAAGGCGCGCACCGCCCCCACGAAGCAATCCGGCGCAGCGAACAGAAGCAGGTGAGCGCCGCCCTCAACGGTCGCCACGCTCACGGGACCGGCTTCGCGCAGCAGCGCCACGTGCTCAAGCGCGCCTTCGTAGGCGGTGTTGGGGTCCATCGTTCCCTGAGCAACCAGAGTGCGCGGCAATGCTGCCGGTATCTGGCCGAAAGCGGAGTCGCGTTCGTAAGTGGGAAGGACGTCGCTCGCCAGAAACGCCGGGAGTGGACTGGTGAACAGGGCCGAGCTCGCTTCCGTCCGCACAACCTCTTGCGTGATGTCCGGACGCGCATTGTTTTCGGAGGCGCTGATGAGAATGACCAGTGGGGCCGATGAAGCGGACTGGGCGAACCCCGTAATGGCCGCAAACGCCGCCTGTCGGTCTTCGATCGCGCGTCGAAGGGGGCTGGCGTCATTGTTCGACAAGGCGGTGATGATGTCGGGAATGCGCGCCCGCAGATCCGGAAAGTTCAGCAGGCTGCCCATGAACTGTTTCAGATCGCCTCCGGGAACGACGTCCGCCCAAGGGGACGGGTCCGCCGCCAGAACGCTTTCGTAGGTCGCCGCTTCCATTGGAGACAGCAGGCTGCGCCCCACCTGATCCACCAGTTCGCTACGTCGGCTGAGATCCCAGCGTATGCTGCTCTCCGGCGGGACCAGTCCGTCCAGGATCAGCCCGTCCAGTTCAACCGGCGCAACGTGCATCATGCGCAGCGCCAATTGGGTGCCGTAAGAGACAGCGTAGACATGAACCTCCCCGTCCGCTCGATAGGTCGCGATCAGGTTGGATAGATCATGCGCAGCATTGGTGATGGTGAAGGCGTGCGCCCGCGCCTGATCCTGATAGATGGACCCGATAGGGGCCCCATTCCGAGCCTGCCAGAGCGATGCCTTCCTCGCTTTCCGGAGATTCCTGGTCAGGGCAGAGCTTCGACGAATAGCCAGTGCCCCGATGATCCGGCGCGATCAGATCCATGTCAGGAAAGGCCCGGCGCAGCGTATCGAGAAATGGATAGAACGAGGCTCCCGACTCGCCCGGCCCTCCGGCGACCAGCCAGACCTGGCCGCTGGACTGTCCGACCGCCGGGAACTTCCGCACGAACAGTTCAATGCTGTCGCCAGCGTCGCTTCCATGATCCAGAGGGGTCGTGACAACCGCGCACAGCGATCCTGCCAGTTCCGGCGCTTCGTCAGAGTCGGCGCAGGGCTGAAACTCTTCGGCTTGGGCGCCGAAGGCCACCGTGCACGCCAGCACGGCGCCAGCTGCGGTGACAAAAAGTCGTTTCATGAGAAGCCCCTCCGGATTCGTCGTGGGCCATGACTAGGCGATGGTCGCGCCTTTTGGGCGTTAAGAATCGGAAAGGTCGATGATGGCGGGGCATCGGATTTCACTGACGGCGCGGCCAGCCTGCTGTAGACTGACGCCAACGCCCTTCCCCGCCCTTCCGGCGGCCGCCGGCGCCGGAGCGCCCGTCATGGCCAAGGGTCAGAAACGCAGCACCAAGGAAATCCGCAAACCCAAGGCGGAGAAGACCAAGCCCCCGATCACCGTCGTCGCCTCGCCCTTCACCGTCCCCCCGGGTAAGAAGTAGCGCCTCAGTAGGCCTGACTCTGGGCCGGGCGCTCTTCCAGGTGGCCGTCGCGCAGGGCGAAGACCCGGTCCATGTGGCCCGCCAGCTCCATGTTGTGGGTGGCGATCAGGGCGGCGACGCCCGTGGTCTTGGCCAGTTCGCGCAGGGATTCGAACACCGCCTGGCTGGTGGCCGGGTCCAGGTTGCCCGTAGGCTCGTCGGCCAGCAGCAGGCGCGGCTGGTTGGCCAGCGCCCGGGCCACGGCGACCCGCTGCTGCTCGCCGCCTGACAGCTGGGCCGGCTGGTGCATCAGCCGCTCGCCGAGGCCCAGGGCGGTCAGCAGCTCTGACGCCCGCGCCCGCGCCACGCTGTGCGACACGCCGTTTATGCGCATGGGCAGGGCCACGTTGTCGCCCGCGTCGAACTCGGGCAGCAGGTGGTGGAACTGATAGACGAACCCCACCTTGGCCAGACGGATGCGCGTGCGCGCCCGCTCCGGCAGGGCGCCCACGTCCTGACCGTCGATCATCACCTGACCGTCGGTGGGCCGCTCCAGCAGGCCGGCGGCGTGCAGCAGCGACGACTTGCCCGAACCCGATGGACCGATCAGCCCGACCACCTCGCTCGGAAACACGTCCAGATCGACGCCTTTCAGCACCTGCAGCCCGCCCTGGGCGGTGTCATAGGTGCGCGTCACGCCCCGCAGGGACAGCACGGGGCTACTCATAGCGAAGGGCCTCCACCGGATCGATGCGCGAGGCGTTCCACGAGGGCGGCAGGCTGGCGAGGCAGGACATCAGAAGCGACCACACCGTGACCCAGAACACGTCGCCTGGATCGACCAGGGCCGGCACTCCGTCCAGCATGTAAACGTCCGCCGGGAACAGCTGCACCTGCAGGACCCACTCGAGGAAGCTCTGGATGGCGCCGATGTTCCAGCAGAACAGCAGCCCCAGAACGAGGCCCGCCAGCGTCCCCGCAACCCCTATGGTCGCCCCGGCCATGAAGAAGATGCGCAGGATCGACGACGGGCTGGCCCCGATGGTGCGCAGGATGGCGATGTCGCGCCCCTTGTTCTTCACCAGCATGACGATGCCCGAGATGATGTTCATGGCGGCGATGGCCACCACCAGGCCCAGGATGATGCCCATGGCCACGCGCTCGATCTTCAGCGCGCTCCAGAACGCCGCCATGGTGTTGCGCCAGTCGCTGACCAGCGCACCCTGCCCCGCCGCCTCGGACACCGGCTGGACATAGCGGGCCACCTGATCCGGGTCCTCGACCTTCAATTCGATGGCGTCCCACAGGCCTTCCTTGCCGAAGAACAGCTGCGCCTGCTCCAGCGGCATGAACACATAGGCCCGGTCATAGTCGGCGGCGCCCGACTGGAAGATGCCGCCGATCACATAGGTCTTGGACGTGCCCAGATCGCCGAACGCCGTGGCCCCGCCCTGGGGCGAGATCAGGGTCATCAGATCCCCGATGCGCAGGCCCATCTGATCCGCCAAGGCCTGCCCGATCAGGATGTTGTCGCCGCCGTAGTCGCCCTGACCGAACCGGGCGCGGGCTTCCTCGTCCAGGCTCTGATAGACGAAGCTCATGGAGTTCAGGTTCTCGGGCGCGATGCCCCGGACCACGCCGCCGGTCGTCCGACCATGGGCGGTGAACATGGCCGGGGACTCGGTCAGGGGCGTGACGCTAACCACCCCGGGCACCGCGCGGATGCGCGCCAGCGCCTCGTCCCGGTCCGGCGCCTGCAGCACCTGGCCATGCACGTACATGTGCCCGTTGAACGACAGCATCCGGTTCAGCAACTCGGTGCGGAAGCCGGACATGATGCTCATGACGCTGATCAGCACCGCCACGGCCAGCATGATGCCGATGAAGCTGATCACGGCGATCAGGGCGACCCCGCCCTCCTTGCGCTTGGCGCGCAGGTAGCGAAGGGCCAGGCCGATCTCCCAGGAACTGAACGCCCCGGCGGGCTTGGCGGGCTTCCCGGCGGTCGCGTCGGTCATGCGGTCAGCTTCTGAAGCGCCGCATCCAGCGGCAGGGTCTCGCGTTCGCCCGTGGCGCGGCGTTTCAGCTCCACCACGCCGTCGGCCACGCCCTTGGGCCCGATGATCAGCTGCCACGGCAGACCGATCAGGTCGGCGGTGGCGAACTTGCCGCCCGGCCGGTCGTCCCGGTCGTCGTACAGCACCGTCTTGCCCGCTGCCTTCAGCTTGGCCCAAGCGTCCTCGCAGGCGGCCGAGACCGCCTCGTCATTGGGGCGCAGGTTGATGATCCCCACGTCGAACGGGGCCACGGCCTCGGGCCAGATGATGCCGGCGTCGTCGTGGCTGGCCTCGATGATGGCCCCGATCAGGCGCGAGACGCCGACGCCGTAGCTGCCCATGTGCACGGGCACGTCCTTGCCGTCCGGCCCGGCCACGATAGCCTTCATGGGCTTGGAGTATTTGGTGCCGAAATAGAAGATGTGGCCCACCTCGATGCCGCGCGCGGTCAGGCGGTCGCCCTCGCCCACCTCGGCGTCGAAGCGGTCCGCCTCGTGCATCTCGTCGGTGGCGGCGTAGAGCGCCGTTCGTTGATCAACGATTGACTGGAGGTCGTTCCAGTCCACGTCCGGACCCGGCGCCGGCATGTCCACCAGACGGCGGTCGCAGAACACCTGGCTTTCGCCCGTGTCCGCCAGAATGATGAACTCGTGGCTCAGGTCACCGCCGATAGGGCCGGTGTCGGCCCGCATGGGGACCGCCTTCAGGCCCAGGCGCGAGAAGGTGTTGAGATAGGCCACGAACATGCGGTTGTAGGACTTGCGCGCGCCCACCTCGTCCACGTCGAAGGAATAGGCGTCCTTCATAAGGAACTCGCGGCCGCGCATCACCCCGAACCGGGGCCGCTGCTCGTCGCGGAACTTCCACTGAATGTTGAACAGGTTCAGCGGCAGGTCGCGATAGCTCTTCACGAACCCGCGGAAAATGTCGGTGACGACTTCCTCGGCCGTGGGGCCGTACAGCATGTCGCGCTTGTGCCGGTCGACGATGCGCAGCATCTCCGGGCCATAGGCGTCATAGCGGCCGGATTCGCGCCACAGGTCGGCCAGCTGGATGGTCGGCATCAGGATCTCGACGGCGCCCGCCCGCTCCTGCTCCTCGCGCACGATCTGTTCGATGCGCTTCAGCACCCGCAGGCCCAGCGGCAGCCAGGCGTAGATGCCCGCCGCTTCCTGACGGATCAGGCCCGCGCGCAGCATCAGCCGGTGCGAGACGATCTGCGCCTCGGACGGCGTCTCTTTCAGAGTGGGCAGGAAGTAGCGCGAAAGACGCATCGGGAATCCGTATGTAACTGAGCCTTACGCCTTTAGCCGGGGCGCCGGGGATTAGGCAATCAAAGTCGACTCGGTTCCCGAATTGCGGAAATCAACCTCCGCCAGGCAGGGACGGCAGCGGCAAGATTCCGGTGAAGATGATGACCAGGATCACGGCCCAGACGATGGCCGCCACCCAGGTGGTGGTGATGAACTTCTTCTTCAGGTTCGGATTGACCGGCGCGCCCCAGTCGCCGCCGTCGGTCTGGCGCTCGCGCGGCCCCTGATTCATGCCCAGCGGCAGGACGGCGAACAGCACGGTCCACCAGACCACGAAATAGATGGCGATGGCTGTGGTCGGTCCGATCATCAGTGGGGCTCCTTCGGTGTTTCCATAAGCTCCACCAGCACGCCGCCCATGTCTTTCGGATGCACAAAGACGATGGGCGTGCCGTGGGCGCCGATGCGCGGCTCGCCGGTGCCCAGAATGGTCGCCCCCTTGGCGCGCAGGGCGTTGCGGGCGGCGATGATGTCCTCGACCTCGTAGCAGACGTGATGCTGGCCCCCTTTGGGGTTCTTGGCCAGAAAGCCGTGGATCGGTGAGTCCTCGCCCAGCGGCTCGATCAGTTCGATCTGGCTGTTGGGCAGGTCAATGAAGCAGACCCGCACCCCCTGCGCCGGCAAGTCGAACGGCTCGCCCGCCCCCGTCGCGCCCAGCAGGTCCCGGTACAGGGCCACGGAGGCCTCGATGGAGGGTGTGGCCACCCCCACATGGTTCAAACGTCCGATCATGGCGTTGGCTTAGCCGGTTTGGAGCGCCGGGGCGAGGCTCAGCACGCAGGCTGCGACGACGCATCCTCGCCCGCATCGGCGCCTGTGAGGTCGCGCAGGTTCCAGTCGTTCTGGACGCTGCGGACATTGGTGATGCGCCACTCGCCGCTGTCGCGACGGCACAGGTCATAGGCCATGGACACCGGCCGCCCGGCCCGATTGAAGCGCGCCACGATGGCTGATCCGTCGGGGCCGGAGGCGGTCTCCTCCACCATCAGGTCCGTGATGGCGCCGTCCTGGGCGTCGAGACGGTAGTCGAAGCCGATCCCCTCCTCGCCCGACAGGCCGTCCACCAGCGGTTCGGCGAAGTACAGGCGCACATGGGGCGCGGCGGTGGGGATGGCGGGCTCCATGTACAGGGCCTGCACCAGACCTTCGGGCGTCATGGCGTCCGGTGCTGCCGCCGGCGTGGGCTCGGCGGCGGGCACAGCCTCGTTCGCCTCGATCCGTTCGGGCTGGTCACAGGCCGCGACGGCCAGAAACCCTGCAAGAACCGCGATGCGAACCCTGGCGCTCATGATGATCTCCCTGTCGAAGTCTGAGGCTGGGCGTAAAGCGCGAGCCTGTCCACCGTCAAACGCAGTCTGCGCCGAGGCCCGGCGCCCTAACCGCCAGCAGCGCGCCCGAGCGTTCCGCACGGGTCATGACGCCAGCGTCCTCCAGCAGACACCCGATCACGGTGTTGGAGTTGGGCGCCAGCACCCCATAGGTGACCTCAGCCTCCGCCAGTCGCTGGGCCGCGGTCTCCAGACGCGCCAGCGCGTCCGTCGCCACCTCATCCGAGATGCGGGTCATCAGATGGACGGCCTGCCCCGACGACGGGAAATCATAGGCCTCCACATCATAAGCCTGAAGCGTCGCGCGCAGGTGGTTCGGATGCTCCGCGTCCTCGTCCAGCTTGTTGTTGACGCTGGCGGAAAAGACCGTGGCCTCCCCCTGCTCCGGCACGACCAGGATATAGGCGTGGCGGGGGAAGAACATGAAGTGCGCCAGATGCCGGGTGACGTACACCATCGGCGCCCCGTCCGGCCCCATGGCGCGCAGGCCCACATAGACGCCGGACGGAAACACCCTGGCGTCCAGCCTGTCGTTCAGTGAGAGCATGCGCTGGGTCATGACGTGCTCCAGCACGAACTCTTCCCGCCGCGACTGATCCTCGAAATAGTCCCGGACTTCACCGACATCCGGCTCGGCGCCCAGCACGTCGCCGTACAGGGCGGTGAAAGCATGGTCCGGCGCCTGTTCCCCATCCAGGGGGCTGCGAGCCAGCGCCTCAACCTCCCACATCGCCTGACGGACCGGGCCGCCGGAACGGTCGATGGAGAACCACAGAGCCAGGTTCACCAGCGCGAACAGCAGAAACAGCCCGACCGCTGCCTGCACCGCGATGATCGTCCAGCGCCGCCAGCCGTGCAGCGGATGGCGAGCATGGCGGACGCGCTCCAGCGCACGCCGGGCGCGCTCACAGCCGCGGGCGGAAAGCTGGTGCATGTCCGGCATGGGCGCGCTCCGCTCGGGCCCGGCGAACCTACAGCCGCAGGACGATGGTTTCCACGATGGGTCGGCGGTCCCAGATCTGCTGGCTGGCCTTCTTCAGCGCGCGGGCCACGGCCTGCTCGACCACCAGCTCGTCCTGAAGCGCCTCGCCCTTCAGGCCGCGCACCACGTCCTCGACCCGTTCGGCGAGGCCGTCCAGGGCGTCGCCCAGCGGGGTGCCCTCGTCGCCCGGCAGGCCGATGCCGCGCACGTCGATGTCGCTGACGATGCGGCCGCCCTTGTCCAGCACGAAGCTGACCACCAGTACGCCGTTGCTCGACGCGTGGCGGCGTTCGCGGATCGCCTCGCCCGCCTCGGTCACCAGCATGCCGCCATCCACGTACAGGCGGCCCGAGGGAACCTCGTCGATGATCTGCGCCGGCCCGGGAGCCAGACGCACCAGATCGCCGTTGCGCGGCGTCACGGTCTCGGGGACCCCCATGTCCCTGGCCAGGTTGGCATGCTCCATCAGGTGGCGGCGCATGCCGTGGGTGGGCACCGCGATGCGCGGGCGCACCCAGTCGTACATCTGCTTCAGCTCATCACGGCACGGGTGGCCGGACACGTGGATGCGGGGTGATCCTTTTCGGTGTAGAGGCGCACGCCCCGGTCCGCGAGACGGTCCTGCAGATCGCCGATGGCCAGCTCGTTGCCGGGAATGACCCGCGACGAGAAGATGCAATGATCGCCCGACCCCAGCTTGACCACGGGGTGCGTGCCGTCGGCGACGCGCGACAGCGCCGCGCGCGCCTCGCCCTGGCTGCCGGTGCAGAGGTACAGAACCTCGTCCGGCGCCCAGACGCGGGCCTCCTCGTCCGTCAGGAAGGGCGGCAGGTCGCCCAGCAGGCCAACGTGCTTGGCCGCGGCGGTGATGCGATGCATGGACCGCCCGGCCAGAACCACGCGCCGTCCCGCCGCCTTGGCCGCCAGCGCCACGCTGTGAACCCGGGCCACATTGGACGCGAAACAGCCCACGGCCACGCGGCCGCGCAGGGGCTTGATCAGATCGACCAAGGCGCCGGCCACATCGCCTTCGGACCCGGCCACGCCGTCCACGAAGACATTGGTGGAATCCCCCACCATGGCCAGCACGCCCTCGTCGCCCAGTCGCGTCAGAGCCTTGGCGTCCGTGCGCGACCCGACCACGGGCGTGTCGTCAATCTTCCAGTCGCCGGTGTGCATCACCGTGCCCAGCGGCGTCTTGATGGCGATTCCGTTGGGCTCGGCGATGGAGTGCGTCATGGTGACGAACTCGCATTCGAACGGACCCAGGTTGACCGTGCCGCCCAGCGGCACCTCATGCAGCTTGGCCTCCTGCAGCAGGTTCTGTTCGCGCAGCTTGTCGCGGATCAGATAGGCCGTGAACGGCGTGGCGTAGAGCGGCGCCTGGATGCGCGGCCACAGCCAGCCCAGGGCGCCGATGTGGTCCTCGTGGGCGTGGGTCAGCAGGATGCCAAGGATCTTCTCGCCCTTCAGAGCCTCCGGATCGGGCACGATGATGTCGACGCCGGGCGTCGACAGGTCGCCGAACGTCACGCCCACATCGACGATGATCCACTTGCGGTCATGCGCCGGGCCGAAGCCGTAGGCGTTCAGGTTCATGCCGATCTCTCCGGAACCGCCGAGCGGCAGGAAGACCAGTTCGTCTTGATTTGATTTTTTCATGTCGTTTTCAGATGGGCGTTGCGACGCCAGATTTCCAGAAGGCCGCGGATAGTCAGATCCGCGTCGAAGTGATCGATGCTGTCGGTTGCGCCTTCGAACAGGCTGGCCACGCCGCCGGTTCCGATGACGGTCATGGGTTTCGCCCATTCGGCCTTCATCCGCGCCACCATGCCCTCGATCAGCGAGACATAGCCCCAGAACACGCCGGATTGCATGTTGGACACGGTGTCCTTGCCGATGACCCGGTCGGGCTTCTGGATGGCGATGCGCGGCAGCATGGCCGCCGCCTCGTGCAGGGCCTGCAGGCTCAGGTTGATGCCTGGCGCGATCACCCCGCCCTCGAAGGCGCCGTCGGCGGCGATGACGTCGAAGGTGGTCGCGGTGCCGGAGTCGATGACGATCAGGTCGCCGTCGTATTTCAGATGCGCCCCGATGGCGTTGACCAGCCGGTCAGCCCCCGCCTCGCTGGGCTTGGTGATCCGCACCGGAATGCCCAGGTCCACATTGTCCCCGATCACCAGGGGTTCGACGTTCAGGTAGCGCCGCGACAGGTTCTTCAGATTGAAGATCGACTGGGGCACCACGCTGGAGATGATGCAGCCGTTCAGCGCCGCCATCTTGATGTCCCACATGGACAGCAGCTGGCTCAGCCAGACGGCGTATTCGTCGGCCGTGCGGGTGGACTCCGTGGCCGTGCGCCACTGGGCGATCCAGTCGGTCCCGTCGTGCACCGCGAACAGGGTGTTGGTGTTGCCTTGCTCAATGGCCAGAAGCATCAGGCCGCCTCCCCGAAGAACACGTCGCCCGCCGAAATGCGCCGCAGTTCGCCCGAGGGCAAGCGCAGGCGCAGCGCGCCGTCCGGCTCGACGCCCTCGGCACGGCCGCTGACCGTCTCATGGCCCAGCCGCGCCGTGCAGGGGCCGTCCAGCCCCGGCGTCCGCGCGATCCAGCCGTCCAGAATCGGCTGGAAACCCAGCACTCTCCAGCGTTCCATCCACACCGCGAACGCCTCCGCCAGCTCCTCGGCCGCCCGCTCGATGGACGGCGGCGCGGCCACGTCCCCGCGCAGGTGGTCCGCAAGCGCCGTGGCGGGCCGCTCGGTGTCGTCCGGCGCGTGGGCCAGATTGACCCCGATTCCGACCGCCAGCCACAGGCCGCCGCTGTCGTGGGCGCCGGACTCCAGAAGGATGCCGCTGGCCTTCTTGCCGTCCAGCATCACGTCATTGGGCCATTTGATGCTGACCAGCGCCGGCGGCGCGTACCCGTCCAGCAGGTCCGCCGCTGCGAGCGCCGCCACGAAGGTCAGTTGCGCCGCCTCTGCCGGTGGGCGGTGCACCACGGTCAGCAGGGTCGCGGCCAGATTGCCGGTCTCGCTGGACCAGGTCCGGCCCCGCCGGCCCCGTCCCGCCGACTGGCGTCGGGCCACGATCCACAGCGGCCCGGTCTCGCCGCGCTCGGCCATGCGGCGGGCCTCGGCGTTGGTGGAGTCCGTGTCCTCGAGGATCAGGCGCGGGGCGGCCTCGGCCAATCAGCCCGCCCCGAAGCTGGTCGCGGCGTTGCGGGCCAGCGGCTCCAGCCAGGTCAGGGCGATCAGCACCAACGGGAACGAGAAGGCCGCGGCGGCCCAGCCGATCCACTGGGCGTCACGCGGCGACGGATCCACCGCCCCCTCGCCTTCCGGCGGTGCGTCGAACCACATCACCTTGATGATGCGTAGATAGTAGAAGGCCGCCACGACCGAGGCCACCAGACCCAGCGCCGCCACAATCCAGTAGCCGGCCTGCAGCGCCGCGCCGAACACATAGAACTTGCCCCAGAACCCGGCGAAGGGCGGCATGCCCAGCACCGACAGGGACAGCACCGTGATGGCGATGGTGGTGACCGGCTTGTCCTTGCGCAGACCCGCCAGGTCGGCGATGCGCCGGATCGGCCGACCGCCGCGCGACAGGGCCATCAGCAGGGCGAAGAAGCCCAGGGTGTCGACCATGTAGAAGGTCATGAACAGCAGCAGGGCCTGCAGGCCCGCCTGCGTGCCCGCCGTGATGGCCAGCAGCGCATAGCCGATGTTGGCGATGGACGAATAGGCCAGCAGCCGCGGGATGTCCCGCTGGGCCAGGCCGCCGAAGGCGCCCACCGCGAACGAGATCAGCGAGATGATCACCAGCACCTGGGCCCACTGGTCGTGAGCGCCGCCGAAGCCCTCGGACAGGGCGCGGGCGAACAGCACCATGGCCGCAAACTTGGGCGCCGTGGCGAAGAAGGCCACGACCGGGGTCGGCGCGCCCTCATAGACGTCGGGCGTCCACATGTGGAACGGCGCGGCCGAGACCTTGAAGGCCAGGCCGCAGATCAGGAACACCAGACCGAAGATCAGGCCGGTCTCGGCGCCGCCCGCAGCCACCGCCGCGATCTCGTCGAAGCGCATGGAGCCGGTGAAGCCGTAGATCAGGCTGGAGCCGTACAGCAGCAGGCCCGACGACAGGGCGCCCAGCACGAAATACTTCAGGCCCGCTTCCGACGCCCGGCCGTCGTCCCGGTGGAAGGCGGCCAGCACGTACAGCGCCAGCGACTGCAGCTCCACGCCCACATACAGGGACATCAGGTCGCCGGCCGAAGCCATCATGCCCATGCCCACGGCGGCCAGCACGATCAGCACGGGATACTCGAACCGGGCAATTCCGTTACGGCGCGTCCAGCCGTCGCCGAGCACCACGGCCAGGGCGCTGGCCAGATAGATGGCCACCTTGGCGTAGACCGACATGGGATCCGAGACGAAGGCGCCGTTGAACACCATGCCCAGCGGCGCATTGGCGGCGACGCCGGCGGCGCCGATCAGCAGGGCGACGGCCAGCAGACTGACCACGCGGCCCAGCTTCTCGCCGCCATAGGCGCCGAGCATCAGCAGGATCATCGACCCGATGGCCAGAAGGGCCTCGGGAGCAGCGATTTGAAGGGCGAGATTGATGTCGAACATGGTCGTCTTATCCGCCGATCGCGGTCTGATAGGCGGCCGTCACCGCGCTGACCGAAGCCTGGGTGATGTCCAGCACGGCGGCGGGATAGACCCCCAGCCAGATCGTACCGATGATGAGGGGCACAAAGATCAGCAGCTCGCGCCGGTCGATGTCGGTGATGGCCTTCAGCGCAGGATTGGTGATCTCGCCGAACATGACGTTGCGGTACAGCGTCAGCGCATAGACGGCCGACAGGATCACGCCCGAGGCCGCGAAGAACACCGCCCAGGTGGAGACCTGATAGGCGCCGACCATGGTCAGCACCTCGCCGATGAAGCCCGAGGTGCCCGGCAGGCCCACATTGGCCATGGTGAACATCAGGAAGATGGCCGCGAACCACGGCATGCGCGATGTCAGCCCGCCGTAGAAGGCGATCTCTCGGGTGTGCATGCGGTCATAGACCACCCCCACGCACAGGAAGAGCGCCGACGAGATCAGCCCGTGGCTGATCATCTGGAACACCGCGCCCTGCACGCCCTGATCGTTGCCGGCGAAGATGCCCATGGTCACGAAGCCCATGTGGGCCACCGACGAATAGGCGATCAGCTTCTTGATGTCGGTCTGACGGAAGGCGACCAGCGAGGTGTAGATGATGGCGATCACCGACAGCACCATCACCAGCGGGGTGAAGTACTCGGACGCGTCCGGGAACATGGGCAGGTTGAAGCGGATGAAGCCGTAGCCGCCCAGCTTCAGCAGGATGCCCGCCAGGATCACCGACCCCGCCGTCGGCGCCTGCACGTGGGCGTCGGGCAGCCAGGTGTGCACCGGCCACATGGGCATCTTCACCGCGAACGAGGCGAAGAAGGCGAGCCACAGGAAGGTCTGCACCCCGACCGGCCAGTCATAGGCCGTCAGCTCGGGAATGCTGGAGGTGCCCGCCGTCGCCGCCATGTACAGCATGGCGGCCAGCATCAGCACCGACCCCAGCAGGGTGTAGAGGAACAGCTTGTAGGCCGCATAGATGCGGTTCGCCCCGCCCCACACCCCGATGATGATGAACATCGGCACCAGGGTGCCTTCAAAGAAGATGTAGAACAGGAACAGGTCCAGCGCCGTGAACACGCCGATCAGCAGCGTCTCCAGGATCAGGAAGGCGATCATGTACTCCGCCACCCGCTCCTTGATGGAGGACCAGCTGGCGATGATGCAGATGGGCAGCAGGAACGCGCTCAGCAGCACGAACAGGATCGAGATCCCGTCCACGCCCAGGTGATAGCTGGCCCCGGCGAACCAGGGGACCATCTCCACGAACTGATAGGCGGGGTTCGACGGATCGAACCCGGCCACCAGCACGACCGAGACGGCCAGCACGACCAGGCTGGCGATCAGGGCGATCCAGCGGGCCGGACCGGCGGCGGCCTCTTCGGACTTCGCCATGACGCGCGCCATCAGCACGGCCAGGGCGCCGACCAGCGGCAGGAAGGTTACGATGCTCAGGATGTAGGGCACGGTATCAGGCTCCCCACGTCGCGATGGCGAAGGCGAGAAGACCCGCCACACCCAGCAGCATCACGAACGCATAGTGATAGACATAGCCGGACTGGACCTTGGCCAGCCGCGCGGCCGATTTCAGCGAGGCCCAGGCGGCGCCGTTGGGGCCGAGACCGTCGATGATCTTCACGTCGCCGACCTTCCAGAAGAAATCCCCGATGGCCCGGGCGCTCTTGACGAAGATCACGTCGTACAGCTCGTCGAAGAACCACTTGTTGTAGAAGAAGGTGTGCAAGATGTTGCCCCGCTCGGCCATGCGCCGGGCCATGCCTTCCTTGAGCACATAGATCCAGAACGCCACAAAGGTGCCCAGCAGGGTCAGCACCACGGGGGCCCACAGCACCCAGCGCGGCACATAGTGGCTGTCGTGCAGGACGTGGTTGGCCTCGGCGGTGAAGATCGCCCCGCGCCAGAACTCGGCCTCGTGGTGGCCCACGAAGTAGTTGTAGAAGACAAAGCCCGCCGCCACCGCACCGATGGACAGCACGATCAGCGGGATCAGCATGGTCCACGGGCTTTCGTGCGGCTTCAGCGGTCCGTGATGGCCATGGTCGTCGTGATGGTCGTCGTGATGGGCGTCATGGTGCGCACCCGTGTGCGCGGCCACGGCGTCGTCCATCAGCGGCTCGGTGTGGGTTTCCTTCTGGGCGTCAGAGGCGTGGTCGTCATGATGATGCTCGACCGGCGCGTGCGCGTCCTTCCACACCGGCTTGTTGTGGAAGGTCATGAAGATCAGACGCCAGGAATAATAGGCCGTCAGCCCGGCCGCGAACAGGCCGATGAAGAACACGAACAGGCCCGCGGGGCTGTAGTCCGCCGAGGCGAAGGCGCTCTCCAGGATCGAGTCCTTGGAATAGAAGCCGGCGAAGCCCCACTTCAGCTCGGGAATGCCCAGGCCGGTGATGGCGATGGTGCCGATCATCATCGCGCCGTAGGTGATGGGCAGCAACTTGGCCAGCCCGCCCATGTTCCGCATGTCCTGCTCGTGGTGCATGCCGTGGATCACCGAGCCGGCGCCCAGGAACAGCAGCGCCTTGAAGAAGGCGTGGGTGAACAGGTGGAACATGGCTGCCTGATAGGCGCCGACGCCCGCCGCGAAGAACATGTAGCCCAGCTGCGAACAGGTCGAATAGGCGATGACCCGCTTGATGTCGTTCTGGGCCAGGCCGACGGTGGCGGCGAACAGGGCCGTGATGCCGCCGATGATGGCGACGATCAGCGAGGCCGTCGGCGCATACTCATAGATCGGCGACAGCAGGCAGACCATGTAGACGCCCGCCGTCACCATGGTGGCCGCGTGGATCAGGGCCGACACGGGCGTCGGGCCTTCCATGGCGTCAGGCAGCCAGGTGTGCAGGAAGAACTGGGCCGACTTGCCCATGGCGCCGATGAACAGCAGGAACGCCGCCAGGTCCAGCGCCGACCAGCGCTGGCCGATGAAGTCCCAGCCCGCGCCCGACTGGGCCGCGATCAGCGGGAACAGCTCGGCGAACTTGATGGTGCCGAACATCCAGAACACGGTGATGATGCCCAGCACGAAGCCGAAATCGCCCACCCGGTTGACCACGAAGGCCTTGATGGCTGCGGCGCTGGCCGTGGGCTTCTTGTACCAGAAGCCGATCAGCAGATAGGACGCCAGTCCCACCCCTTCCCAGCCGAAGAACAGCTGCATGAAGTCGGCCGCCGTCACCAGCGCCAGCATCATGAAGGTGAACAGGGACAGATAGGCGAAGAAGCGCGGCCGACTGTCGTCCTCGGCCATGTAGCCCCAGGAATACAGGTGCACCAGCGACGACACGGTCGTCACCACGATCAGCATCACCGCCGACAGGGCGTCCACCCGCACCGACCATGTGGACTGGAAATCGCCCACGTTGATGAAGGGGAACAGCTCGACCGTGAAGGCCTCCATGTGCCCCCAGGTGTGCTGGCCGAACACGGTCCAGGCGATGGCGCACGACAGGAACAGCAGGCCGGTGGTCACCGCCTGCGAGGCGACGTTGCCGATCCGGCGGCCGAAGAAGCCGGCGATCATGGCGCCCAGCAGCGGGGCGAAGACGCCGATTGTGACGAGAGTCTCGATGGTCACGCGGTCAGCCCTTCATCATGGACGCGTCATCCACGGCGATGTTGCCGCGGTTGCGGAAGAAGGTCACCAGAATGGCCAGGCCGATGGCCGCCTCAGCGGCGGCGACGGTCAGGATGAACATGGCCATGATCTGCCCTGAGATATCGTTGAGATAGGCCGAGAAGGCGACGAAATTGATGTTCACCGACAGCAGGATCAGCTCGATCGACATCAGGATGATGATGATGTTCTTGCGGTTCACGAAGATGCCGAACACCCCGATGGTGAACAGGATCGCGGCGACCGCCAGATAGTGCGGCAGACCGATCATTTCAGATCCTCCAGGGTGACGCCCTTGCCGCTCTCGGCCTGGACATTGGCATAGGCGTCGGACTGGCGACGGTTCACCTGGCGGCCGATGTCCTGGCGCTTGATGTTGGGCTTGTAGCGCAGGGTCAGGACGATGGCGCCGATCATGGCCACCAGCAGCACCAGACCCGCCGCCTGGAAGATGTAGACGTACTCGGTGTAGAGCACCCGCCCGATGGCCTCCACGTTGGACACGTCCGTGGCCGGGATCAGCTCGGCGCCGCGCGCCGCCCCGCCCTGGGCCGCCGCCACCGCCACCACGATCATCTCGGCCAGCAGGATCAGGCCCACGATGGCGGCCAGCGGGAAGTATTTCGCATAGCCCTCGCGCAGCTGCACGAAGTCCACGTCCAGCATCATGACCACGAACAGGAACAGCACCGCCACGGCGCCCACGTAGACCACCACCAGCAGCATGGCGAGGAACTCGGCGCCCAGCATGACGAACAGCCCGGCGGCCGAGAAGAAGGTGGTGATCAGCCACAGCACCGAGTGCACCGGGTTTTTGGCCGTCACGACCAGCAACGCGGACACCACGCTCACCGTGGCCAGCAGATAGAAGGCGATCGCCTGTATCATCGGCGGGACCAAGCCCCTCTCAAAAACCGTGCGGAGTCCGGGACGCCCCGAAGCCCTTGTGAAATCCCCTGCCCGCCCCCGACGGCGACGCGGCAGACCCTGATGCGTGGAATCGGCGCCCCTCTTATCGGTAGGGGGCGTCCAGTTCCAGATTCTTCGCGATCACCCGCTCCCAACGATCCCCGTTGGCCAGCAGGCGGTCCTTGTCGAAATACAGCTCTTCGCGCGTCTCGGTGGCGTATTCGCTGTTCGGCCCCTCGACGATGGCGTCCACCGGGCAGGCCTCCTGGCACAGGCCGCAGTAGATGCACTTCACCATGTCGATGTCGTAGCGGGTCGTGCGGCGGCTGCCGTCCGAGCGCGGCTCGGACTCGATGGTGATGGCCTGGGCCGGGCAGATGGCCTCGCACAGCTTGCATGCGATGCAGCGCTCCTCGCCGTTGGGATAGCGGCGCAGGGCGTGCTCGCCCCGGAAGCGCGGCGATTGCGGCCCGCGCTCGAACGGATAGTTCACCGTCGCCTTGGGCTTCATCATGTATTTGAGCGACAGGCCGACCGCGCCGATCACGTCGATCAGCAGCGCGCCTTTCATGGCCTGTCCGATACGGTTCAACATCAGTCGATCTCTCTCAGGTCGGCGCACTCACGGGTGAAGCGCTCGCTGTCTCGGTTCATGGCGCGGCAACGCTCCACGCGCTGGGCGTGGGCGCGCTCGATGCCCTCCTGGCGGCGCTCCCACTGATAGACGGACGTGGGCTCCGCCTCATAGGGCGCGCAGGACGCCAGCAGGCCCGCCGCGATCAGTCCGGTCACGAGACGGGCGGTCATTTGGGAACCCCTTCGCGGCAGCGGCGGTCGTCCCGGCGCACGCCGGTCTCGCCCATCTGGCAGCGGCGCAGGCGTTCGGCGGCGGCGTCCTCGCGCGCCTCCTGGCGCTCGAGGGCCACCTCGGCGGGAACGGGCGCGGGCGTCGGCATGGGCCCGAACACCACGGGCCCGCAGCCGGTCAGCAGCACCGCGCAGATCACAGTGACGGGCAGGCCGATACGCATCAGATCGCGCCCCCGAACACCCGCCACGCCGCCACCAGCACCACGGCCACCAGCGAATAGGGCAGGAACACCTTCCAGCCCAGGCGCATCAGCTGGTCATAGCGATAGCGGGGCACGAAGGCCTTCACCATGGCGATCATGGCGAACCAGAACACCGTCTTGAAGAGGAAGACGCCCAGATAGAACAGGTTGGCCAGGAACTGGGGCGCGCCGTCCAGGAAGGGCGTCGGGAAGCCCGGGTTCCACCCGCCGAAGAACAGCAGGGTGATCATGGCGCACATCAGCACGATGTTGGCGTACTCGCCGATCATGAACAGCAGGTACGGCGTGGACGAGTATTCCACCTGATACCCGGCCACCAGCTCGGACTCCGCCTCGGGCAGGTCGAACGGCGGGCGGTTCGTCTCGGCCAGCGCCGAGACAAAGAACACGATCGACATGGGGAACATGATGATCAGCAGCGGCAGATTGCCGAGGCCGCCGCCGAAGGCGTGCCAGTTCCAGATCCAGCCCGCCTGATTGTCCACGATGGTGGTCAGGTTCATGCTGCCGGCCAGCAGGATCACCGTGACGATGATCAGGCCCAGCGACACCTCGTAGCTGACCATCTGGGCCGCCGACCGCAGCGAGCCCAGGAACGGGTATTTCGAATTGGAGGCCCAGCCGCCCATGATGATGCCGTAGACGCCCAGCGACGACACGGCGAACAGGTACAGCACGCCCACGTTCAGATCCGACACCACCCATCCGGGGGCGAACGGGATCACGGCCCAGGCGATGAAGGCCAGCACGAAGGTCAGCAGCGGCGCCAGCAGGAACACGATCTTGTCCGCACCCGCCGGGACCACGATCTCCTTCAGCACGAATTTGAAGAAGTCGGCGAAGGACTGCAGCAGGCCGAACGGCCCCACCACATTGGGCCCCTTGCGCATCTGCACGCCCGCCCAGATCTTGCGGTCGGCCAGCAGCAGGAACGCCAGCGAGATCAGGATCCCGACGGTGACCAGCAGGATTCCGCCCGCGGTCATCAGGGTCCAGCCCACCGGCGTGCTCCAGAACGATGTCGTGGTCGCTTCCATCACTTACTCCGCGGCCATCAGCTGGGGCGCCGAACGCTGGGCCGACAGTTCGGCCATGGTCTCGGACGCGCGCGCGATCGGGTTGGTCAGATACGGGTCCTTCAGGGCCGGGGCGAACACCACGTCGCCCAGATCGCCCTTGGCGCCCAGCTTGTCGACGCCGAACACCCGCGCCGGGGCCAGATAGTCCACCCGGCCGAAGGTCGGATGATCCGCCATCAGTTTGGCCCGCAGCTGGTTCAGGCTGTCGTACGGCAGGGTCTGGCCCACGCGCTCGGACAGGGCCCGCAGGATGGCCCAGTCTTCCTTGGCCTCGCCCTTGGGGAACACGACCCGCTCGGTCATCTGCACCCGGCCCTCGGTGTTCACATACAGGCCCGACTTCTCGGTGTATGCCGCGCCCGGCAGGATCACGTCGGCCCCGTGGGCGCCGGCGTCCCCGTGGCTGCCCAGATAGATCTTGAAGGCCTTCGACTTCGACGCATCGATCTCGTCGGCGCCCAGAAGGAACAGCACGTCCAGCGCGCCCTTCTGAACCATCTCGACCGCCGACAGACCCCCCTGCCCCGGCACAAAGCCCATATCCAGACCGCCGACCCGCGCCGCCGCATTGTGCAGCACGTTGAAGCCGTTCCAGCCGTCCGCCACCACGCCGACCTTGGCCGCCAGCTTGCCCAGCGCGCCCAGAACCGCCGGACCGGTCTCGCCGGTCAGGGCGGCGGAGCCCACGATGATCGCCGGACGCTCGGCCCGGGTCAGAACGTCCATGGCCGCCTTGGGCAGCTTGCCGACCGTCTTCGTTCCGGCGCCCAGATATTGATAACCGTAGGTCAGCTCGGCCTGCTCGCCGATCACCATCACCTCGGTGCGGCCCGCCAGCCAGCCCTTGCGGATGCGGGCGTTCAGCAGCGGCGCCTCGACGCGCGGATTGACGCCCACCATCAGGATGGCGTCGGCGTTCTCGATGCCCGCCAGACCGCTGTTGAACAGCCAGCCCTCGCGCTCGCCGCCGCCGATCGCCGCGCCGTCCTGGCGGCAATCGGTGTTGGCCGATCCCAGCGCCCGGAACAGGTCCAGCGTCGCCTTCATGGACTCCGCGTCCTGCAGGTCCCCGGCGATGGCGCCGATCTTCTCGGGCTTGGTCGCCTTCAGCTTGCCGGCCACGACGCCCAGCGCCTCGTCCCAGGTGGCGGGGCGCAGCTTGCCGCCCTCACGCACCCACGGGCGATCCAGACGGCGCTTCGTCAGCCCGTCCACCACATAGCGGCTGCGGTCCGACAGCCATTCCTCGTTAATGCCCTCGTGCACCCGCGGCAGCACGCGCATGACCTCGGCGCCGCGGCTGTCGGCGCGGATGTTGGAGCCCAAGGCGTCCATCACGTCGATGGTCTCGGTCTTCTTCAGCTCCCACGGGCGGTAATGGAACTGCCACGGACGGTGCGTCAGGGCGCCCACCGGGCAAAGGTCGTTGACGTTGCCCGACAGCTCGGAGTCCACCGACTTTTCCAGATAGGTGGTGATCTCGGCGCTCTCGCCGCGCGAGATCATGCCGATGTCCGGCACGCCCGCCACCTCGGTGATGAACCGCACACAGCGCGTGCACTGGATGCAGCGCGTCATGAAGGTCTTGATGGTCGGACCCATGTGCTTTTCTTCGACCGCGCGCTTGTTCTCGGCATAGCGCGAGGCGTCCCGGCCGAAATACATCGACTGGTCCTGAAGGTCGCATTCCCCGCCCTGATCGCAGATCGGGCAATCCAGCGGGTGATTGATCAGCAGGAACTCCATCACCCCCTTGCGGGCCTTCTCGACCATGGGGGTGTTGGTGAAGATTTCTTGCCCGTCGGCGGCCGGCAGGGCGCACGAGGCCTGCGGCTTGGGCGGCCCCGGCTTCACCTCGACCAGGCACATGCGGCAGTTGCCGGCGATGGACAGCCGCTCGTGATAGCAGAAGCGCGGAATCTCCTGCCCCGCCTTCTCGGCGACCTGGAGCACGGTCATGCCGGGCTCGAACTCGATCTCAACGCCGTTGACCTTGGCGACGGGCATCAGCGGGCCTCTTCTTCAGTGTTCACAGACACTTGCGTCTGAGAACTCGTCCCATCCGGGAGGGTCTGGATAATCGTGATCTGGTCGTTGTCGCGCACATAGCGGACGATCGGATCGGCAAGTCCGGTGCGCCACACCTGGGCCTCGGGGTCCGGCAGGCCGGTCAGGCGCCACACCACCACATCGCCCTCGACCCGGCACTGGGCCTGGGCGCGGCCCCCGTCCACCGGCGCGCGCCAGGACAGGTTCACCGCCTCGCCTTCGTCCAGCGTCGCGACGCCGTCCACATCGATCAGGGCCACCGGCAGCTCGTTCACCGTGGCGATGGCCGCGCGGCAGACGTCGCGCAAGCCGGCCTGATCCAGCGCCTCGGGCGAGGCCTGGGTCACCACTGCGGGCTCGGCCGCCGTCTCCGGCGCCGACGCGGGCTCCTCCGCTTGTGAACAGGCGGCCAGCACGGCCGTCAGGGCGATGAGGGAAAAGGCGTTGCGCATCCCCTACTCCGCCGCGATCGCGTGGCCGGCGAAGGCGCCGCGCGCGTTGCGATAGCTGGTGATGCGGTCCTCGATCTCGTGGCGGAAGTGCCGGATCAGGCCCTGCACCGGCCACGCCGCGGCGTCGCCCAGGGCGCAGATGGTGTGCCCTTCCACCTGACCGGCCACGTCCAGCAGCAGGTCGATTTCCGACGGATCCGCGTCACCCACGGCCATGCGCTCCAGCACCCGCCACATCCAGCCGGTGCCCTCGCGGCACGGGGTGCACTGGCCGCAGCTCTCATGCTTGTAGAAATAGCTGATGCGGGCGATGGCGCGGACCAGGTCGGTCGACTGGTCCATCACGATCACCGCCGCCGTGCCCAGGCCCGACTTCATGTCGCGCAGACTGTCGAAATCCATCAGCGCGGCTTCGGACATTTCGCGGGTGATCAACGGAACCGACGATCCGCCGGGGATGATGGCCTTCAGATTGTCCCAGCCGCCCCGCACGCCGCCGCAGTGATCCTCGATCAGCTGGCGCAGCGGAATGGACATGGCCTCTTCCACATTGCACGGGCGGTTCACGTGGCCCGAGATCGACATGATCTTGGTGCCGGTGTTGTTCGGACGGCCGAAGCCCGCGAACCATTCCGCCCCGCGCCGCAGGATCGTGCCCACGACCGCGATGGACTCCACATTGTTCACCGTGGTGGGGCAGCCATACAGCCCCGCCCCCGCCGGGAACGGCGGCTTCAGCCGCGGCTGGCCCTTCTTGCCCTCCAGCGACTCGAGCAGGGCCGTCTCCTCGCCGCAGATATAGGCCCCGGCGCCGTGGTGGATGTAGACGTCGAAGTCCCAGCCATGGACGTTGTTCTTGCCGATCAGCTTGGCCTCATAGGCCTGCTTGACCGCCGCCTCCATGCGCTCGCGCTCCAGCACATATTCGCCGCGCAGATAGATGTAGCAGGCGTGCGCCTGCATGGCGAAGCTGGCGATCAGGCACCCTTCGATCAGCAGGTGCGGATCGTGGCGCATGATCTCCCGGTCCTTGCAGGTGCCCGGTTCGGATTCGTCGGCGTTGACCACCAGATAGTGCGGCCGGTCCTTCACCTCCTTGGGCATGAAGGACCACTTCAGCCCGGTCGGGAAACCGGCGCCGCCCCGGCCGCGCAGGCCCGAGTTCTTGACGTTGGTGATGACCCAGTCGCGGCCCAGCGCCAGCATGTCCGCCGTCGCGTTCCACGCCCCGCGTTTCTTCGCCCCCTCCAGCGTCCAGTCATGGAAGCCGTACAGGTTGGTGAAGATGCGGTCCTTGTCTTCGAGAATGCCGACCATGTCTTACAGTCCTCGCGCCATGCGGCGCTTGTGGTGGCGCGTCCGAAGGAACGTCGCAGTCAGAAACAGAACCCAGCCGATGGCCAGGGCGCCGTAGCCCCAGACCTGGGCGCTCTCGGTCAGACCCGCCCAGCCGCGCGTGGAGCCCCACAGCACGAAGGCGCCGATGACGATGAACACCAGCCCGGCCCAGCGGTACGGCCGCGCCACACCGTTCAGCTCGTCGCGGTAGGCCTTGCGGCCCTCGGCGTTGTCCAGGTCGACCTTGTCCATCACAAACACCCGCTCATCCCCGCGAACGCGGGGA